>JAUSKT010000010.1 GCA_030646915.1 bacterium | reverse complement strand
CACTACACCTAGGTGTAGTGCTGGATATACTAACTATTCACTGGCTAAGAGCAATGAAATTTTATTAGAAAATTTCAAAACGAGCTCAAAAAGTTAAAATAGGCGCTTAGGATTTTTTCGCCAAAAAAGAAAATAGTAATGGCGCCTAAGACTAAAAACGGTCCGAAAGGAACAGTGCTTTTAAAATTCTTGCGCTTCAAAATAACTAAAAATAAGCTGATAACAGAACCGATTAAAGACGCAAAAACAAAAATGAATAAAATATCCGGCCAGCCATAGAGAAATCCCAGGGCAGACATTAATTTTAAATCGCCAAAACCCATTCCTCTGCCTTTGGTAATAAAAATAATCAATCCGACAATTAAAACTCCCGCCAAAGCCGCCCAAAAATGATTTATCCAAATATTATTCCGAAAGCCAAAAAGATCAGCATATCCGCCTAAAAATGAACCCTGAAATCCGCTGAATTGCTTATAAAAGCTGTCCGAAATAATTTTTAAAAATCCCAAAACTGCTAAACTAATATTTAATTCATCGGGAATTAAATATAAGCGATAATCAATAGTCCAGATTAATAAAAAAATAAGGAAAGCTAAAACCCACAAAACACCATTGTCCATTGACCATTGATCAGCGGACTATAAAAATACAGCGGCAACAAAAAGATGAATCCAGAAGCAAGTTCCACAAGCGGGTATTGCCAGGAAATTTTTTCTCCACAGCTTCGGCATTTTCCTTTTTGAATCAAAAAACTAAAAACTGGCACGAGTTCGTACCAGTTTAAAGTTTTTCCACATTGCGGACAATGAGATCGGCCTAATAAATTTCTAAAGCTGAATAAACTTTTCTCCGGCGAATAACGAAAAGATACTACATTTAAAAAACTGCCGAAGGTAAGGCCAAAAATAAATAGTATCAAACTAAACATCTAAAACCTTACGCAATAAACTGGGTCATTACAACTAGTCAAATCTGCCTTTGTCCACAAGCTCCAAGCGGATGGACCACTAGCGGGGAGAGTACTATCTTCCTCATCACTATTTAAAGCAGGATTATTTAAATCTTCTAAAGTAGCGCCGATAACATAACTATCTCTAGTAGGACTAACTGCATAGTAGTAAGTTGGTGAATCTGTGTCGGACGAAGAATACGAAGGATCGTTAGGAATTTTAGTAATGCCCAAGCTAGTGCCGGTTGTTAAAGTTGTTGATAAAACACTCCAAGAAGCTGGACTAGCAACGGCACAATCATCGCCGCCAGGATAAAAGCCACACTTAGAATAATAAAGTTCTAAAGCATTTTGAACCTGCCTTATTTCTGCTAAACGCTTAGCATCTCTGCCTTTTGCCCTAACGCCTCCCAATCCGACTAAAACTACCGAAGAAAGCAATCCAACGATTGCTACCACCACCAAAATTTCTATTAAAGTAAATCCTTTATTATTTTTTAAAATCATAATTTTAATGTAAAAACTAAATTCAATCTCGACCCCTTTATTATAACATATTAACTTATTTAATTAAAAAGATTGGGAAAGTTGATAAATCGGAAGAAGTACTGCCGCAAAAAGAATGCCAACCAAAACCCCTATGACCACCATTAAAGCCGGCTGGATAAGCTCAACTAAATTGGAAACGGAATCATCCACTTCTCTGGTATAAAAAGAGGAAATTCTAGCAAGCAATTCTTCCAGTTTTCCGGTGGATTCTCCAACGGATATCATCTGATGGACTAAAGGAGGAAAAAAATCCTCATGTTCGGCAATTGCCTGAGACATCAATTGGCCGCCCCGGACTGACTCGGCAACCTCGTGCAAAAGTTCGCGATAAATAATGCTGCCGATAGCATGACCGGAAATTTCCAGCGTCTGGGCAACTGGTATGCCTCCTTTCAATAATACTGAAGCAGATTCAGCAAAGCGGGCAACATATAATTTTTTATATAAACCCCTGATTATCGGCAATCTCACCCGCAAATCATCAAGAACTGCCTTGCCTTCCGAAGTGCGCAAATAATCTATAATCATAACCGCAAAAACTAAAATTATTAAAAGAATAGAAAACCACCAATTAGAGATAAAAGTTCCGCTGGTCAATAAAATCTTAGTAACAAAAGGTAATTGGCTTCCGGATTCCGCGAAAATCGGCGCCAGCTGAGGAAAAACCACCCCGATCATAATGCCGGCTACTATAAAAAAAAGCACTAAAACAACAATCGGATAAATCAAAGCATTCCTAACTCTAGATAAAAGTCCTACTTCCTTTTCCAGATAATCCGCCATAAAACCGATTGACTCTTCCAAACGGCCGGTTACTTCCGCGGAACGGACCATGCTGATAAAAAAATCCGAAAAAATATTTGAATGGCGGTCCATAGACTGGGAAAGGGATAGTCCAGAATCCACATCAGAGGAAATTTCCGAAATTGCCTCTTTTAAAATAGTATTCCTGGTTTGCTTATAAAGATTTTTTAAAGAATCTGCCAAAGAAATCTTCGCATCAAGCAAGGTCGCGAATTGCCTGGTAAAAACCATCAGATCAGTCGGCTTGACCCGATTAACAAAATCTATAAAAAAGTCATACCATTTCTTTCCCTCCGCTTCTTCCAAGCTCAAAAGAAAAAGTTCATGGCCGACTAAAATATTAGAGGCTGCTTCCCGATTAACCGCTTCCACAAAACCGGTCTGAAGCTCTCCGCCTTGAGTTCTTGAATTATATCTGTACTTCATCCCGTTAGAAAAATAAATTATAACGCCTCGCGACTAACAAATTTTCTATAATGCAATTATAAAATTTTGGGCTATCTTTATACATAATTGTTATTTTTCTAACGGGATTCATACATTTATACTAGCTTCTCTCTAATAATATTCTCAGTTCCGATGGATTTAAAGAATAGAGTTCGGCATTTTCAAGTGAAATTTCTTTTTTCTTAATCAAGCCCGCCAAAGAACGGTTTAAAGTCATCATCCCTTCCTGCATGCTTGTTTCTATAACCAGATCAATTTGGTAAGTCTTGCGTTCCCGGATTAAATTACGAATCGCAGCGTTAACAAGCATTATTTCACAAGCAGGCACTCTGCCCCCGTCAATCCTAGGAATTAATCTCTCTGAAATAATTCCAACTAAAGTCGCGGAAAGCTGGGAAACCACCTGGCTTTGCTGATCTGGCGGAAAACTGTCAATAATCCGGTCGATTGTCTGAGCGGCAGAATTAGTATGCAAAGTGGAAAAAACCAAATGTCCGGTTTCAGCGGCTGTCATTGCTGTACCAATGGATTCCGGATCGCGCATTTCCCCTATCATTACGACATCAGGGTCTTGGCGAAGAAGAGTTTTTAAAGCATTATGGAAATTTTGAGTATCTAAACCGACTTCCCGCTGGGAAATAATACAGCGGTCTTGTACAAATAAATATTCTATCGGGTCTTCTATGGTAATAATGTGGTCTGTCCGCTGATGATTAATTTCGTCTAAAATCGCCGCAAGAGTCGTTGATTTCCCATGACCAGCCGGACCGACTAATAAAACAAAACCTTGAGAAAGCCTGGCAAAATCATGCAAAATTGACGGCAAACCTAATTCTTCAATAGTTTTTATCTGAGCCGGTATTAACCTAAGCGCCGCCGCCATATATCCGCGCTGAAAATAAACATTGACCCGAAAACGGGCTTTGTCTTCAAAAGCATAGGCAAGGTCTAATTGTTTTTCTTTCAAGAAATTGGCTTTTTGTTCCGGAGTTAAAAGGCTGTCCATCAATCCTTCCATTACTTCAGGAGTGATAATCGCCTCTTTTTGAATCGGAATTAAAACTCCATCTAATCTTAATGTCGGGCGCCGGCCTACCGCTAAATGCAAATCTGAAGCACTCTGCATGGCAGCAGCCAATAATAGTTCATCTAACTTTTGTTTATAAGTATTTTGATCAGCCATCCCGTTAGAAAATTAAACTCAACGTCTTACCGACATAAGACTTCTGATAATTCTGTACAATTGTTTTATTTATATTTAACATATTTATTAATTTTCTAACGGGATTATAACTCTGATGTCTCCCGAAGCACTTCTTCAATGCTTATTAATCCGTCAAGCGCTTTCAAAATTCCGTCTTGCCTAAGTGTGACCATTCCTTGCCTTTTCGCTTCTTCAACAATTTTTAATTCCGAAGCGCCAGCGCCGATAATTCCCTGAAGTTCCGGAGTCATTTTTAATAATTCAAAAATGGCTATTCTGCCAACCACTCCCCGATCTTTGCAATCTTTGCAGCCGCTGGAATGATAGATTTTAATTTCTTTAAATTTTGATTTTAAAGAAGCCGGCAATTTATCCAATTCTTTTTTAATAATTTCCAAAACCTGCGTTGGCGGATTCTCCGGCTTTTTACAACTTTGGCAAATCTTGGAAACCAGCCGCTGGCCAATTATCAAATTCAAAGAAGACGGCAATAAATAACTATCCACTTTCATATCTATGAGCCTCGGCACGACTCCGATAGCGTTATTGGTATGCAAAGTGGAAAGCACGATATGGCCGGTCAAAGCCGCATGGATTGTAAGCTGGGCAGTTTCCGTGTCTCGAACCTCGCCTACCATAATCACATCCGGATCCTGCCGGAGAATCTGACGCAATCCGGAAGCAAAATCATAGCCGATTTCCGGCTGAACTTGCGATTGATTAATTCCCTCAATAAAATATTCTACCGGATCTTCCAAACTCACAATATTCACATCTTCTTTATTTAAAATCTGAAGCAACGCATATAAGGTAGTGGTTTTACCGGAACCAGTCGGACCGCTGATAACTATCAAGCCAAAAGGTTTTTCAATTGCTTCTTTTACCAACTCTGCATTCTTACCCGCCAAACCCAAATCATCCAAACTTTTCAAGCCGACAGTCGGATCCAAAACCCGGATTGCAACTTTTTCTCCGGCTGGAGTTGGAAAAGTGGCCACCCGAAAATCAATATCTCTTCCAAAAACAATGCTGCGAAAACGGCCGTCCTGTGGAATCCGATTTTCATCCAGCTTCAAATTAGACATTACTTTTATGCGGGAAACAATCGGCTGATGGAGTTCCATCGGCATCTTGCTCACTTCCTGTAAATCTCCGTCAATCCGAAAACGAATCCTCATATTGGAACGCTCCGGTTCCACGTGGATATCCGAGGCTTTTAAATTTACCGCTTCTTTTAAAGTTGAAGCAACTAATTTAATTATCGGCGCTTCTTCAGAAACCGCGACTCCTGCTTCCAATTGCACTAATTTTTGCCCAAAGCCATATTTGCCCGGCTTAAGATTCAAGGAACGTACCGCCGCTTCCACTTCGTCTTTATAAGGAGAATATTTCTGGGTAACCAAATCAAAATCTCCGGGCGTAATCAAATAAACTCCCAAATTAATTTTTTGCTGCTTGGCAACAAAGCGAAGCGCTTCCTGGGCTTGAGGATCCATTGGATTTACCATTCCTACCACCAGTAAATCTTTAGTGCGGGAAAGCGGCAATACTTTATAAGTTCGAGAAACTTCCTGAGGAATATTTATCAGCAATTCTTTGGTAACTTCTTCCGGAATAATTTTTTTATAAGGAATTTTTAAAAGTTGGCTTTTTATTTTAGCCACTTCTTCTTCTGGAACTATATGCCGGTCGTAAATAACTTCCTCTAGCTTTTTGCCGATTGCCAAAGAATCTCTCAAAAGTTTTTGCCCGGCATCTTCGGTTAATAATCCGCTTTTAATTAAATTTTCTAAAAGTTGTTTATCGTCCATTAAAATTTTATGAATGGATTTGCCCTGCCCACTTGCCCAACACTGGGCTGGCCAGTATAACGGCGCAAAGATCGGAATTTTTCATCAGTTATAACTCCGGAAACATCCAACTGAACATTAGAAAGCTCCGAAGTGGAACGAGCCGAAGATGGCGCAATTATTTCAATAGCAGGCGCAGGAGCAAAAAATAAAAGCCAAGCGCCTCCGCCCACTATCAAAACAATTACTGATATTGTTATTAATATTTTCCAATTAAACTGCTTTTTTTCTTCTAAGATAATTGCCATCCCGTTTAGAAAATTAAATTAAACGTCTTGCCGACTGAAGACTTCCGATATTGCTCTATAAAATTTTGATTATGATTAAACATTGTTATTAATTTTCTAACGGGATTATTTTGGTTGACCCCGTTAGAGACAGGTCATCTTTCAGATGACCGTATCTTAGCCGACTAAGAGGCATTCGACGATTAATTAATGAAATATTTTTATATCTAGTTATCATAGTTTAATTGTCTCTAACGGGGCTGATAATACGCGTCAACGACTAAATTATAGATAAAAATATCTTGCTCTGGCTTTCCCGCTGCCTGGATTCCAAAACTCTTAACATCCATAATCCGAATATTTTTTTCCAAAGCTTGCAAGAATTGCTTGAAAGCGCCGTAAGAACCTGACAGCCTGAGATCTATCTGTAAAGTTCCAAGTCCCGCAACGAAAGAAAGTTTTGCAGGAGACGGCTTAATGGGAAGATAACTGATGCCAACCGATTGCATGCCAACTCCGTTTAATTGGGAAAGGGCATTAAGCTGCAGCATTAAAGAAGAAACGGATTCTCCATTCGGCAAAGCCAAAGATAATGATTCACTGGCCTTTGCCACGCTTTGATATTGGGCAATTAAGTTTTTTGCCTGGGTAGTAGCTTTTTGCTGTTGATCTAAAAGCGCTAATTTTGCAGCCAAGGTTCCCCGTAAAAGAATTATATTATTATATTCTGGCTGAATAAAAGTAGTGTATAAAAATAAGGAGGCGATGATTAAAGCCGCGGAAGTTAACAAGCTTAATGCTCTTTTGGTAGAAGATCTCATCTTATTTCAAAAAATTACTTTTTACTTTTAAAGTTGCTTTAAAGGAAACTGTTCCCTCGCTTAACTGAGCTTGATTAACAATATAGCGTTCTATTTCTTCCGCTAAATTAAAAGATTCCAATTGTTCGCTTAAAACATTAAAAGATTGGGCAACTGCTTCTAGTTCTAACTTTCCTTCGGTAACATTAAAATTGGCATTTCGATAATAAACTTTTTGATTAGTAATTTTTTCTAATAATGGAAAAAGTTTTGAGGAAATAATATGATTATCTAAAAGATTTTTTAAATTAACTAATTGGGAATAAAATTGCGCCAATTGATCGCGATCTTCTTTTGTAATTACTTTGGAAAGTCCGGTTAGCTCAGAATCAGCTGCTTGAATCTTTGAATTTAAAAATGGTTCATATCCAAAAACTAATCCAAAATAAGTAAGCACAGAGGCGAAAAGAATAATTAAAGAAACCGTAAACATCCGCCACGGCCAACCGACTGGCAACCTTTCTGGCTCAAATTGATTTAATGGATTTTGTATAAATTGTTGAGGCATTCAAATATTATTTAAACGGTTTCATTCCCAAGCCAATGGCCACTGAAAATTCCGGACCCAACTCGCCAATTAAAGGCTCAATTTTCGAAGAATAAATCAATTGGGAAAAGGGATTTGCCTTTTGTGCCGGCAAGCCCAACTGCTCCTGAACATAAGGCGCAATTCCTAATAAATTTGCTCCTCCTCCTGATAAAATAACCGATTCTACCTTATCCCGATACCCTTTTTCGTAGTTATCTTTAATCCGCCTTGCTTCACTTATTATAACATCTAAAATAGGCAGCATCAGTGTGGATAACTCATATTCTCCGCCAGTGCCTTTCAGTCCGCGCTGTTTCTTTAAATCCTCTGCTCTCCGGATGCGGATATTAAGGCCGGCCGATAAAGTCTGAGTAAGCGATCCGCCGGCAAAATCAGTCTGTCCGGAAAATTTTAAAAGGCCGTTTTTAGCTACAGAAAAAGCAGTTGACCTGGAACCAATGTCAATAATCAAGATGGATTTATCATTACTTTGAGTTAAAACTCTGGAACTGCTTAAACCCTCAACTTCCAGCGCCACTAGATTTAATCCGGCCATTTTAAAAATATTTTTATACTTTTCAATCTGCTCATTAGGAATAGATACTAAAAGAACTTGCTGAGTTTTATTTCCAGCCGCATCTTGGCCCTCCCCAACTTTCAGCCAATCAATTGTTACTGATGAAATCGGCAAAGGAATATACTGCTTGGCTTGGAATTGCATGGCTTTTGAAGTATCTTGGTCAGACATCATGGGCATTTCAAGTAGGGTAATAAAAGCGGAAAATGCCGGAATAGAACCGACTGCGTCTGTCGATTTTACCTCGCTGTTTTTTAAAAGAATTTTTAATAATTCCGCAGTTTCATTATCCAGCATTTTTAAAGTGCTGGTCTGGATGGCATTATTCAAACGCTCCAAATGGCCGTAGCTTTCCAGAAATCCATAATTCAAAAGTTCCGGCAAACCCTTAGATTTTTTTAATTCCACCAATTTAATGGAGGTGGTGCCGACATCAACGCCCAAATAAGTTTTGGCCGGAAAAAGATTTTTTAAAAAATTGAAAGACATACTTTACTATATTATTATATCATTCATGCCTTATTTAACGAATATTAAAGAGTTTATTTTAGATATCCTTTTCCCGCAGATCTGCCTATCCTGCCAAACCAGCCTGAAATCTGAAGAAAAAAGCGATGGCTTATGCGCCTTCTGTCTGTCAAAAATTATCCTGCACACAACTTTATTTTGCGGAAAATGCCGGGCAAGATTGCCTGATAATACAAAAATTTGCCACAAAGATTCAGCTTATCTTTTGGGCGCAACCACTAACTATGAAGATCAGATAAAAAGCCTGATTCATGGGTTTAAATATAAATCCTGGAGCCGCCTTCAAGGGCCAATCAAGAAATTGATAATAAAATATCTTCAAAATTTAAATCTGGAATTTAAAAATTACATAATTATTCCAATTCCTCTCCATAAAAAACGCCAACAAGAACGGGGCTTTAATCAAGCAATACTAATCGCTAAAATTGTTTCTATTGAATTAAAATTACCTCTTGAACAAAGCGTTCTTATGCGGATTAAAGAAACTAAATCCCAAGCAAAAATTAAAGATTGGGACCAAAAAAAAGAAAATCTTGATAATGCTTTTGACTTGAAGGCTCCGGAAAAAATCAAAGATAAAAATATTATCCTCGTTGACGACGTCTACACATCCGGAGCAACTATCAATGAAGCGACGAAAATTTTAAAAGCCAATGGCGCCAAAAAAATTCTGGCTTTTGTTATCGCAAAAGCCAGATAATAAAGCCGCTCTTCATTTCTTTCTAGTTTCAAACCACTCAACGGTTCTGATAAGCCCTTCTTCAAATTTTATTTTTGGCTGATAGCCAAGCCATTTTTTGGCTTTGAAAATATCCGCTTGGGTATGCAAGACATCCCCTATCCGAGCCGGTCGTTTTTCCAAATTTAATTTCCTGCCGGTATATTTTTCAATTAATCTTTTTATTTCATTAACTGTAATTCTTTCTCCGTGCGCAATGTTGAAGACTTCTCCATTAAATTTCTTGCTGGATTTCATTGCTAAAATATTCGCCCGCACAACATTATCCACATAACAAAAATCCCGCGATTGTTTTCCATCTCCCTCCATAAAAGATTTTTTCTTGCCTGGAAAATACAAATCTTCCAGCCAAGCGGAAACTACTGTTGAATAAGGCGAATCGCCGTATTGACCTGGACCAAAAACATTAAAATATCTAAGACTCACAGTGTCTAATCCGAAAAGCTCGCTAAATATTTTACAAAATGGCTCACAGGCAAACTTCTGCGCAGCATAAGGAGATTTAGGATCAGGAAAATTTTCCGATTCTTTTGTCGGCAATTTTTTGGCTCCGCCATATACGGAAGAAGAGGAAGAAAAAATAACTCTTTTAACTTTATATTTTTTTGCTGTTTCTAAAACAGAAACTGTGCCGCCGATATTTACTAAAGTAGTCTCCAGCGGATGTTCTACGGAATAAGAAACTCTAGGCAAAGCGGCAAAATGGAATACAAATTCCGGTTTGTGCTTTTTAAAAACTTTATCCAAAAATTTTTGGTCTAAAATTGAGCCTTTATAAAAATAAAATTGCTTTGTTTGTTTTTTAATTTCTCTTATTTTGTCTATCCGGCCGGTAGAAAAATCATCTAAGCCAATAATTATTGTTTTAGGGAATTCTTGGCTGAATTGTTCTACAAAATTACTTCCTATGAAACCGGCGCAACCAGTTACTAAAATTGTTTTCTGCACTTAAATTACAACTAAAAAAGAACCCCGACGTTTCCGTCGGGGTTTGGCAGCTTGGCTGCCCCGTCTTTACGCCGCGAACTGCGCGGCGTACTTCTCTTCCTCGTATTCCGCGAGGATCCGGCCGAAGAGGCGGAACTTCTGGGAAGCTTTCCACGCCTGCGCCTCCATCTTGAGGTCGAACAGCTTGCGCTTCAGCTTCTGGATATCTTTCTTCGATCCGCCGGCGCGATCGATGATCGCGAGTGCAAGCTTGGTTCGCTCCTTCTCGGCGCCGATACCGATGCCAAGCCGGGCATCCAACAACGACAACTGCTTCTCGGGCGTGCCGCTTTCCACGATCCGGTGACCCGCTTTCTTCAATGTTTCGATGCTGACGTTGATCATTTTCTATTCTCCTTTCATCTGCCCACGCATTGCGAGGACATCCAGGATGCTCACCGCAAATAAATCGCGGCTGCTTAATGCTAAAAAATAGTATAACATATTAAATTAAATATGTCAATATTAAAGAGATTTTTAATTTTGTGGCGCCACAGTCCCCTGCGGCATCCTACAAAAACATAGTCGCTACGCTTCTTGTTTTTGTGGACTTGGTATCAAACCGGTGGAACGACATATTGCGAGAATTGTCCGAGTGGAATCAACTCAAGATCGCTCACGAAGCCCAGCTTGCTACCCGATAATGCCATTTTATCAGATTTTGCGAGCCTCTGCATGGAACT
>JAUSKT010000016.1 GCA_030646915.1 bacterium | reverse complement strand
CAAAGTTATTTTTTGTGGACTTTGACGCAGGAGCAATTAAAACATTGTTTGTTTCCGATTGGGGATTATGTGAAGCCTAAAGTGCGGATCATCGCAAGAAAATTCGGTTTGCCGAATTCGGATAAAAAAGATTCTCAAGGAATTTGTTTTTTAGGCCAGGTAACTTTGAAAGATTTTCTTGGGAATTATTTGCCTGAGAAAAAAGGATTAGTTTTGAATACTGCAGGCAAAGTAGTGGGCGAGCATAGGGGGGCGCATTTTTATACTATCGGCCAGAGGGGTGGATTGGGGCTGGGCGGACAGAAAAATCCGGTTTATATCGCAGAAAAAGATATTAAAGAAAACGCGCTTTTAGTTGCAGAAGAAAATGATCCGGCGCTTTATAGACATGAAATTAATTTGAGACAGATTAATTTCATTAACAAGAGACTAATAACTAATGACAAACTACAAGTTATGGCGAGGGTGCGTTATCGGCAGCCGCTCGCGAAAGCTACATTAGTCGAAAGTCGAAAGTCGAAAGTCGAATTTAAACTTGTATTTGATAAGCCTCAGAAATTTGTTGCTTCCGGGCAATCGGCAGTTTTTTATGAATATAAAAGAAATCCTTCGGCTAGCTCGGGGCTAATGATGCTTGGCGGAGGGGTTATTGACTAATTGGTAAATTTAAGGTATTATTTATATAGGTTTTTGACGTTGACGTAAATGGGGGTGGCAAATGAAAGCGCGGAGTAAGTTCCAGCAAGCCATACTTCTTTTTGACCATGGATATAAGACTTCTTTTGTGGCATCAAAATTGATGGTTCCATATAAAGAAGCCCAGAATTTTTATAATTTATATTTGAAGTCAAAGGAAGTCAGCGAAGAAACATTGCAATGCAATACGGATTTTTATGTGCAAAGCCTGGAGAAAGACAGGAGGGAATGCATTGGCCAGCTTTTAGGCGAGCTGGAAGTCAAAAAAAAGGATTTCGAGAGTAAGGTTGGCCTTAAAACATTCGATGATCATCTTCAGATTGTTTTAGAAGCCTTTCCGAACTCGCTGGAAATATTATTATTTTTTCCTGGCATTTCGGATCCAGTGGAATGGACTCTACTGAATGTGACTTCTATTACCAAGAACGAATGTTTTGCTATTCTTGACAAAATGAGAAATAACAGGTATAATTGATTTAATCAAGGTAGGAGACCTTGTATTAATTACTTTCGGGCTGCGCTATCTTCTTCTGCGTTAGCCCACCCCAGAAGCGAGTCCCTCCCTCGCTTCGACAGGTCAGCCGCGAACGCGACGCGGCTGCGAGCAATTCATCTTTGCTGTGTTCGGGCTAAGGCAAGAGCCTAAGCTCGATCAGCGGATGGATCCTGGCTATTGGGCAAGGTCCAATAGCAAAAACGCTCGTCGCTTTGCCGGGGAATGTCAGCCGTTCCTATCCCTTGACGGGGACGGTTCGGAAAAATCGACATTCTTCGGCAGCTTTGCCGGCTAAGTGCCCGCACCGATCCCTCGTAGCTGCAAAGCGCGAGAGGCACTGCGAGTATGCAGGCCGGCCCCTTTCCCCCCAACTTCGGTTGGGGGGCTTTTTATTCAGATTTTAATGTGTTAAACTATTACCAGTTCTGAAACAAGGAGATAAAAATGTTCACGGAAGGCGGATTGATTGTTGCTTCTTTAGTTATCGGCGCTTTGGGCGTTGCGGCGCTCATTGTGGGATTTGTTTTAGTGATGCTGGCTTTGCCGGTTTTAGGAATAGCAGCACTTTATTTGATGTATCGTTTGTATTGCCGATTGTTTTCCTAAAAAAGCTTCTTAATTAAGAAGCTTTTTCTTTTCCGGGAAGTAGAAATTCGACAGTTAAAAAATTTTACTAAGAGTAAGCAGTCGAATTTTCACTTCCCGGTTTTTTGTGTATGATATTAGTATTGTTTAATTGTTATGAGGACTTTAGTTTCAGAAATTATAAAAAAAGAAGGCGAGAAGGTGGAATTAATGGGCTGGGTAGCTGTAAGGCGAGATCATGGGAAAATTATTTTCGTTGACCTTCGGGACAGGACTGGCATTTGCCAGCTGGTTTTTTTGCCCCGTCGTTCTAAAGGAGGAGGGGCTCCGACCGAAGCGTCGGAGGAACAATTATTTTATGAAAAGGCTAGCACTCTTCGTTCTGAATGGGTTATTAAAGTTACTGGCCAGGTCAATAAGCGTCCGGAAAATTTGGTTAATCCAAGGCTTGAAACTGGAAAGCACGAAGTTTTGGTTGAGGGACTGGAAGTTTTAAATGAGGCAGAAACTCCGGCTTTTGACTTATCTACTGACGGCTATGAAGTAAGCGAGGATGTCCGTATGGAAAATCGTTATTTGGATTTACGCCGGGAAAGAATGCAAAGGAATTTACGCCTCCGGAGCGAAGGATTGAAACTAATAATGATTTTTTTAGCAGACAGGGGATTTACTTATGTGGAAACTCCGATTTTAGGAAAATCCACGCCGGAAGGCGCGCGGGATTATTTAGTTCCATCAAGATTGCATCAAGGAAAATTTTACGCGCTTCCACAATCTCCTCAGCAGTATAAACAGCTTTTGATGGTAGCCGGACTAGAAAGATATTTCCAGATTGCCCGCTGTTTCCGCGATGAAGATACTCGGGGCGACCGCCAGCCGGAATTTACCCAGCTGGATTTGGAAATGAGTTTTACTAATGAGGAAGAAATAATGCAGCTTATTGAAGAATTGCTTTTATATTTGGCAGAAAAGTTAGTTCCGGAAAAGAAAGTTTTAAATAAATCTTTTCCAAGAATGGATTATAAAGAGGCGATGGAAAAATATGAAAGCGATAAGCCGGATTTACGGAATAAGGAGCAAGTAGAAAGTAAAAAGGATTTAGCATTTTTATGGGTAATGGATTTTCCACTTTTAGAATATTCTGAAACAGAAAAAAAACTGGTTTCCACGCACCATCCTTTCACTCATCCGAAAGATGAAGATATTGAAAAACTGGATTCAGATCCAAAATCAGTTCGTGCCAGAGCTTATGATATTGTTTTAAACGGATTTGAAATCGGCGGGGGATCTATCCGTATCCATAAATCGGATTTGCAGGAAAAAATGTTTAAAGTTTTAGGCTTATCAAAAGAAAAAACCGAAGCAGACTTTGGACATTTATTAAAAGCCTTCCGCCATGGCGCTCCGCCGCACGGAGGAATTGCTCTGGGATTAGACCGGTTATTCGCGATTTTATTAGGCGAACCAAACATCCGTGAAGTAAATGCTTTCCCAAAAACCGGCGACGGCAGGGATTTATTAATGAATGCTCCGTCAGAAGCAAGTAAAGAACAATTGAAAGAACTAGGGATTGAAATAAAAAAATCAAAACAGAAATAATATTTTTAACTTGACAAAATAGCTTAAAT
>JAUSKT010000007.1 GCA_030646915.1 bacterium | reverse complement strand
CATCCCGTTTAGAAAATTAAATTAAACGCCTTGCCGACTGAAGATTTCCGATATTGTTCCATAGAATTTTTATTAAGGGTGAACATAGTTATTAATTTTCTAACGGGATTCCACACATTATTATAATCGAGGAAAAAGATTTTCAATTTTCCTCGCTTTGAATTTTTTATCTTCTTTATTCAAACTACTGGAAATTTTCTCCGCGGTTTCCGGTAAAAAAGGAGCTAGTAATTCGGAAACCGAATCTAAAACAAAAACCAAGTTATATAAAATATGCTCTTTTTCCTTATAGGATAAATTTTTATCCCAGGGCTTTTTCTCATTAACGTACTGGTCTCCTAATTGGATTAATTTCCAAATTGCTTCCAGCGCCTCATTTAATCGAAATTCTTTTAATTTATGTTCCACTGCGGTTTTTGCAATTTCTATCTGGTCGGTAAATTCATATTCCAGCTCTCCGGTTAATTCCTTTTCAGTTGAAGCGAGGGTTAAAACCCTTGCGGCAAAATTGCCAATGCCGTTTGCAAGATCGCCATTATAACGGTCTTCAAATTTTTCCAAACTGAAATCCCCGTCTTCGCCGGACGGAATTTCCCGCAAAATAAAGTAGCGGACAGCATCAGCGCCATATTTTTTAGCCAATTCAAATGGATCCACAACATTACCCAATGATTTGGACATTTTCTGGCCGTCAGATAAAATATGGCCGTGCACAAAAACTGATTTGGGCAGTTCCAGCTTAGCCGACAAAAGCATAGCCGGCCAAATCGCTGTATGAAATCTTAAAATATCTTTTCCAATCAAATGGATATCCGCCGGATGCTTTTCCCAATTTTTAATTCCGCCATATCCACTTATATAATTTGAAAGCGCGTCTGCCCATACATACATTGTTTGAGTTTCATCGCCAGGAACCGGAACGCCCCAAGACAAATCTTTAGCCGGACGGGAAAAACTAATATCTTCCAGTCCGGTTTCAAGCAATGATAAAATCTCATTTTTTCGCCCATCCGGTAAAATCCTTAATTCATTATTCTTAATTCTTAATTCAATTTCTTTGCTGTATTTAGAAAGTTTAAAAAACCAATTTTCTTCTTCTATTATTTCCGGGGCTTTTTGGTGATCACGACAAATTAATGTAACTCCGACACTTCGTTCGGAGTGATTCTGGCTATCGGCCGGAATCAAATCTTTATCCGTAACAAAAGCTTCATGGCCTACGCAATATAAGCCCCGGTAAGTTTTTTTATATAAATCCTTGGATTTTTCTAATCTCTTCCATAATTCTTGAGCAACTAACCAATGCGTTTTTTCATCCGAAGTCCGGATAAAATTATCCCAAGACAAATTAAGAGCTTTTTTTAATTCCCGGAATTTTTCAGAATTTTCATCAACCAGCTGGCGGGGCGTTTTACCGGTTGCTTCCGCGGCTCTTGCAATCTTTGCGCCATGCTCATCCGTGCCGGTTAAAAAAAACACTTCATCTCCTTTCTGCCGGCGCCAGCGCGCTAAAACATCCGCCTGCACTGATTCCAAAGCAAAACCAAGATGCGGAGGAGCATTTACATATGCGATAGAAGTTGTAATGTAAAATTTATTCTGCATGAATTCAATTTAAACAAAAAACGTCCCGATGTCTATCAGGACGTTTTTAAATGCTCAAACTGGAATTTCTTCGTTTCAATTTTTCACTAGACCAATTTTCCATAATTTCCTGCAAAGCCACCGTAACTGGCACTGCTAAAATCATGCCAATAAATCCAAAAAGTTCTGCTCCAATTAAAAGCGATACTAATACGGCTGCTGGGTGAAGGCTGGTGGTCAATCGCATAAAAACCGGAGCGAGCAATCCTGCTTCCACCTGCTGAATCAATAAAAATAAGAAAAACACATAAACTCCGGCACTTAAGGATCCTGTAGCAGCGATTAAAAACGCAAAAGCTCCGCTTAAAATCGGCCCAACAAAAGGAACAATTTCCAAAAATCCCGCTAAAAGACCAAGAACTAAACTATATTTTACGCCTATAAACCAAAGCCCGAGGAAAACTGAAACGCCTACGCTTAAACTGAGAAAAATCTGCCCATACAACCACTGGCCGATTTTATCCCTGGTTCTAAAATAAACTTCCAAAGTTTTCTCTTCGTAACCGGTCGGAACTATATCCCGCAAAAATTTCTCTACTCCGTCCCTATCCACCGTCAAATAAAAGGAAAGGACAAAAACTGAAGCAGTCAAAGCTAATCCGCCAATAAATTTAGAAATTGTATCTAAAAAAGAAGCGCTGCCGCTAAGTAAAATATTAGTAAGCTTGCCCAAGCTTTCATTAATTGAAGTAATCATACTAGCCGCTTCTTTAAATCCAAATGCCGGATTATCCAGCTTGCCGATATTTTTCAAAAGAATATTCAATTCCGTAAGCGCAAGCGGAACAATTGTATAAAGAATAATTGCTAAAGTTAAAATCACTAAAATATAAATTCCTAAAGTCCCAACTACTCGCGGAATCTTTTTCTTCTCCAGCCAACTGACCGACGGGTCAAGCGCGGAAGAAATTACAATAGAAAGAAGCACGGCAACCCAAATATCCATGGCAACGTAAAGAACGCTTATTAAAATAAGCATTCCCAGGACTCGCCAAAGGCTAGTCCAGCTGATTTCTAATCCCTTTTCCATATTATATGTTCATCTTTTACAACGGAAAATCACCCCTATTTGTTTCCTAAAAATTGATGTAAAAGGCGTGTTCTAAAGCTTCAAGATTTTTTCAAAAGGTTTTTTATCTTCAAACGGCCCGATAAGGGCAAGATTCAATCCCTGATTTTTCATGATATCTCTCGCCACTTTTTGCACTTCACCCGCAGTAACTGATTCTATTTTTTTAACCATTTCCTTCGGCATCGCAATTTTCTGGCGAGCAATTTCCTGGCTTCCATAAAAATTCGCAAGATCATCCGAGCTCTCCAGCCCCATTAAAAAATTACCGATAATATGATTTTTGGATTTTTGCAATTCTTTTTCAGTAACCGGCTTATCGCAGATTTTTCTAAGCTCATCAAGAATCGCCCCGATAACTTCAATAGTCCGAGTATTATCCAAGCCGGCGCTGATAGCCGAAAAACCATGATCAGTAAACAAGTCCGAACCAGCCCTCACGTAATAAGCAGCTCCCAGTTTTTCCCGAACTCTCTGGAAAAGCCGGGAGCTCATTCCCCCGCCAAGTACATCTTCTAAAACATCAAGCGCGTACCGCCGTTTATCAAATAAACTAAATGAACGAAAACCAAGAATAATATGGGTCTGATCAGATTTTTTATAATGCGCTAATACTGCCGGCTTTGTCTGATTTTCTTTAACCGGATTTTTAGCAAATTTTTTGGAAACTGGTATGTCTTTGAAAAGTTTTTTAATTGAACTTAAGACTTCTTGCTCGTTCATCGGGCCAGCCACCACTACTGCAGTGGCTTTGGCGACATAATGGTCTTTTCTATAAGAAACTATATCTTTTTTAGTCATTGCCCGGACAGTTTCTTTGGTGCCGCCAATATCCCAGCCAGCCGGCTGGTCTCCATACAAAAGATCGGAAAAAAGATCGGCGACTTTCCGCATCGGATTATCCTCATACATATTCAATTCTTCCACAATCACGCCTTTTTCTTTTTCAATTTCTTTTTCATCAAAAACCGGGTTCACATAAATATCGGCAATGATATCCAGTGCCTCGAAAAATTTTGCCGGCTGGACTTTTGCGTAATAGCCAGTCATCTGATGGCTGGTAAAGGCATTATTAGCCGCGCCGAGCGATTCAATTTCTGAACTGATAGTCAAAGCATTTGGACGTTTTTTTGTACCCTTGAAACACATATGTTCCAAAAAATGGGAAACTCCGTTAATTTTTTTAGTTTCATATTCCGATCCGGCCTCAACTAAAACTAAAACTGTAGCGGTCATCCCCTGCGGTTGCGGGACAAATAAAATCCTAAGCCCGTTTGGCAAAACGTGTTTTTTAAACTGATGCATGTTAAGAATTTAATTTTTTGCTTAGATATTCTTTTAATTCAGAAATTGCTATCCGGTCTTGCTTCATAGTATCTCGATCCCGCACTGTAACTGCTTTATCTTCCAAAGATTCAAAATCAACTGTTACACAATATGGCGTGCCGATTTCATCTTGGCGGCGGTAACGCTTGCCTATGCTTTGAGTTTCATCATATTCACAAACAAAATCTTTCACCAAATCTCCGTAAATTTCTTTTGCCTTGTTGGATAAATTTTCTTTTTTAGAAAGCGGCAAAACCGCAACTTTTACTGGCGAAAGCCATTTTGGAAATTTCATAACCACTCTTTTTTCCGTTTCACCCTCCTCCGCAGTAGCTGCGTCTTCCTCATGATACGCCTCAAGCATTGCCACCAATACTGACCGATCAACTCCCCAAGTCGGCTCAATCACATGGGGAAAAAATTTCTTTCCGCTTTCTGGATCAGTATGTTCTAAACTTTCCTTGCTTTCATTTTGATGATTTTTCAAATCAAAATCCGTCCTATATGCCAAGCCATATAATTCTTTCCTGCCAAAAGGAAAATCATATTCAATATCAATAGTGCGTTTGGAATAATGCGCTCGTTCACCGTCCGGAATTTCATTTTCATGGAATTTTTTAACTCCTAAATGCTTGAGCCAATTACGCATTTCCTCCAGCCACATTTCAAAATGATTTTTCCATTCTTCTTCTTTTACAAAATATTCAATTTCCATCTGTTCAAATTCCCGAGTTCTAAAAATAAAATTGCCCGGAGTGATTTCATTCCGGAAAGCTTTGCCAATCTGCGCAATGCCAAATGGCAATCTTTTTCTTGTAGTCTCCAAAATATTTTTAAAATTCACGAACATTCCCTGGGCAGTTTCCGGACGGAAATAAACAATATTTTCTTCGCCTTCCACGGGGCCAAGAAAAGTTTTAAACATCAAGTTGAATTGTTGTGCCTTGGTAAATTCTTTACTTCCGCATTCCGAGCATTTTTCTCCGAAATCATCCGCCCGGAATCTAGAATGGCATTTTTTGCATTCCACTAAAGGATCTGAAAATTCTTTCAGGTGACCGCTTGCTTCCCAGACTTTCGGATTCATTATCAAAGCCGAATCAATACCAACCATATCCGTCCGCTGATGCACAAACCGCTTCCACCATTCCTGCTTGATATTATTTTTGAGTTCCACGCCAAGCGAGCCGTAATCCCAAGAATTCGCCAAGCCGCCATAAATTTCCGAACCGGGAAAAACAAAACCGCGCCTTTTGCAGAGAGAAATTATTTTATCCATTAAGTTTTCCATTTTAAAAAGAATACCAAAAAACTAATACAAAAACCACCTATAGGTGGTTTTTGTATTAAATAAATAATATTTATCATTCAAATAATTTTTTTAAGTTTTTTTCTAAAAAATTCTTTGGTTTAAGACCAGCGGCCATTCGCACTTCGTCATCGTCTTGAAGTTCTGAGGAGGCATAAGATAAGGAATTCCTGTTGTGTTTAACCGCTTCTAGAACAACTTCTTTATCAGCGCGAAGTTTCGGAGAAGCAAATTGTAAAGTCACGTTGCCGCCTGAAGTTCTAACTGCTTCTAAGACAACCTCTTTGTCCGCCTGAAGTTCCGAAGATGCATATTTCAAAGCCCAGCCAAAACCGTTTTCCCTAACCGCCCTCAGAACGACTTCTTTATCAGCTCTAAGCTCAAAAGAAGCATATTCTAATTCCAGGCCATATCGTTTAATCGCTGCTAAAACAACTTCTTTATCAGCGCGAAGTTTCGGAGAAATATATCGCAAACTGATCCCTTTCCCCTCTTTAATAAATCTCAAAACGCTTTCTCTGTCTTCTGTACCTCTAATTCTTTCTATTTGATCCTCGGTTAACTCCAACTCTTTCTTGCCCCCTTCTCTAACTTTATACTCGGCGCCTTCTTTAAGAAATTCTGCGTCTGATAAGGTTCTGTCTTTTTCAAGTTTTGCCATTTCTGTTGGTGTATATTGTTTAGATTCTTTTGGTAATTTTTCCATATTTTTATACTTATTAAGTATTCTTACTATAGCACCTTTTATACAAGAAGTCAAATTTTTAAAATTCTTATTCTATTCTTTAGTCTTACGGCTGCACCACTCCTCCCTGCTGGCCAACTGTAATATCATCCGGCAAAGCAGAAGTAATTGCCGCATCTCTATCAGTTAACTCTCTCCCGGAAAAATCATCAAGCGCCTTAATTGAAGTCTCGCCGACAAGCTGCATATAAGTGCCGACATTTTCCGCGCTTGGATCTGCTTCAATCTGGAAAACCGCTTCAATCGGGCTGCTAATCACTCCTTGGTTAGCCTGAATTTTTCCAACCTGCCACACCATCTCATTTGCTCCAGAGTCATAAAAAGGAATACCCCCGGAATTACTTTTGGGAGTGTCAACTAATTTTACATTCTTGCCGAGAAAACTTCTAATTTCCACGTTTGAAAAATCACTGGCAAAACTTTTTAAAAGCCAATGCACTGTGAAATTTGTTGCTTGGCCCGCTTTCGGAGGCAACGGCCCTCTATTCAAAAATCCAGAATCCGCATCGCGAAAATAAACCTTAGCATCAACCGCGACTTTACCCGATACTTTTGTCTCTAGACGAACTTTGCTTAATAAACGGCTAGCAGTCATAGAGGGCGGAATAGTCGGAGATTCAATTTCTCCGTTAACTTTTAAAAGAAAATTTTTATCGCTAAAACGCCTGATTGGATAATTATCCTTAACTTTAACGGTAAAATTAACAGTACCGGCGCTTCCGGGAGCTAAAACCGCAAGTGCCGGAGCGCTGCCTGAATTCCATATCAAAATATTATCTTGCGTTCGGAAAAATCCGCTAACCGGCAAAGTGACAAAATCAAACATTTCCCCAATTAATTGCGCCCGCACAACCACATCCCGCAAAGGAACATTGCTGCTATTTACATAACTAAGAGTGTAATTTAAGTTATCGCCGGACTTAGCAACATAATCCGGATCGCCATTTAAATGGATTGATAAAGAAAGCGGCGAAGAAGCGATAGTGGTTGTGGCAGAATTTTCCGAAATCAAATAAGTTTGCCCGGAATTTCTGGTTGCCAAATTCGATTTAAAACTAAACGCATCGCCCTCTCCGCCGATTAAACTGCCGCGGATAGTGAATTTTCCTTCGGAATTTTTCCGCAAATCGCCCAAGAGCCAAATATTATTTCCTGTATCAGGCTTTAAAGACGAGTTGATAAAGTTAAAGCTAGGCGGATATTCCAGCTTTAATTCCAAATCGGAAAAATCAATTTCAGAAACATTCCGATAAACAACGGAAGTTTCAAATTCTTCTCCGCTGACTAATTTATCCGGCACGGCTAAATCCAGCGCGACTCCGGCTGATTTAACATTCAAATCAAGGGTTTTGCTTTTTTCAAAACTAGCCCCAAGAGACGCGGTGGAATAATTAATTGTGGCCTTAAATTGCTTGCTTGCGTCTGCCGCCCCAAAAACAATTACTTTATAAGACTGCTGAATTAAACTCCCCTCCCCTACATTGCCCAAAAATTTATTATCCAAAGTTTTTCCGGCATCATTTCCAAAAAAAGCCGCGCCTTCCGGCAAAGACAAAGCTAAGCGGACATTATCCAAGACCGAATTGGAATCATTGCTGAAATTAACTTTTAAGTCAAAAGGCACTCCGCTATAAACTTCCGCAGGCGCTTCAATCGCCAAATTCAATCCTTGATTATTTAAAAATTTAATAATATAAAATCCGCTGATTAAAGAAATAGCTATTAAAAGCAAAGCTGACCAGGAAATTAAGCGAGAAGGCATAAATTTAGATGAGCAATAAATTTTCTTTTAAATCTCTGGCGCCTAAAGAGCAAAACTGACAAACGAAAAAATTATTTTTGGGATAAAAATATTCCGGATTCTGCTTATCACACAACTCGCAGCTGGCAAACTGCTGATCAAATCCCAAAATTTTAAGCATATCCTGCATTTTAACAGATTGGCCGGAATACTGGTTTAATGACAGCAAAAAATTCCAAAGCTCAGCATCAAAGCCGTTGTCCGGAACTGTCATCTTTAAAAACTGCGCTATTTTAAGCTGTTCGCGTAAAATATTCAAATCACTCTCTGGAACCTTGGTTTGGATTAAAAGCGCGTCAGCTAATTGGAATCCCCGGCCGCTGAAATAATCCCCCCTGGAAATCAGCCTTGCCATAACGTAATTTAAAGGCTCAAGATGGCCGGCAATTTTGGAAGTTATCTTCCGCAAACTTGTTGCTTTGGCGGCAATCCTGCCAAATTCTTTGGTATATAAAAAAACTCGGCTATCATATTCGCCAAGATCTTCTTTATCCAATACAACAGCCTCAGTAGTGACCTCCAGCATTATTTTATTATAAAATATTTTGAGAAAATAAAAAACTCCGTTTTCCGGAGTTAAGGGCCGCTTTCTAAATCTACAACCAATTCTTTCAAGCCATCTTCCGAATCAATCAATAACTTCAATTTAGCCGGCTTCTGATTTTTATCTAAAACTGCTTCTATTCTAAGAGATTCAAAACCGGGTTCTTTGGCGGCGACCCATTCATCGCCTACCTTTAATGCCCATCTTGGCTGTTTAAAATCTTTATCCCCGTATACCATTGCCAGAGATTTGCCAGTGACATCGCTCATAACAACAGCCATAGAGCCATCTTTCTTTTGATAAGCAGTCTCATTAACAAAAAGTATTACAACTGAAATCCAATTTTTTCCTTGATCCGTTAATGCCTTCAAATTGCCTTCCTGCGTTCCCAGCGGCTTCCATCCTTCTCTAAGATCCCATGGATTAGGAACCGTGGTAGAAGATGCCACCGCAACAAAAGCGCTCGCTGCCTCTGTTGATTTGGATACTTCAGCCGAAGCTATTCCGGCAAATGCAACCAGCAACACCAGCGCCAAAACCTTTTTCATCTTATCCCTCTCCTCTATTTAAAATAAAA
>JAUSKT010000002.1 GCA_030646915.1 bacterium | reverse complement strand
ATTTCCGCCAATTTCTTTTAATACGCCCTCAGATTTTAATTTTTCCGTTACGCTTAAAATATCTATTGGCTGCCTTTTGTCAAAAAGCTCTAAAATTACTTCATAAATTTTTGAATTTGCCGGCTTATAAAAATCTTCCGGAGTTAAAATATCCCCAACATTAATAACCGCATTTTTATCCAGCATTAAAGCGCCAAGAACAGATTGTTCTGCTTCCAAATTTTGAGGAGGAAGTTTTAATTGAGTAGCCATAAATATATAAGTCAGGAAAGTCTACAAAGTTTAAAAGTCTATAAAGTTCATAAAGTTTTTAGGGCAGAAATAATTTCACTTTACGGACTTTATGACTTTAAGGACTTTTTATTTCCGGAGGACTAATGGTCCTGCAGGTGTGTCTTCTATAGTAAATCCTAACTTGTCTATTTCTTTACGCAAGGCGTCAGATTGAGCAAATTGTTTATCAATCCTTAATAACTCCCGTTTCTTGGCCATTGAAGCTATTTTGAGGGGAATTTTAGGCTCTAATTCTTTGATCCCAAAGCTGGAAAGCAATTTTTTAAGCGATTTCTTAATATCGCCAGCCTGTTTTTTATTTAAAAGCCAAATCTTTTTATTAACTTCATTCATTAATTCAAAGATTGCTGCTATGGCTTTTGGGGTATTAAAATCATCGGACATTGCTTCTTCAAATTCCTTTTGAGTTTTTTTTAAATTCACACTTTCTTTATTTTTGGAATTTTTAATTAAATCTAATTTTACAAGAAATATTTGGATTTCTTTGAGATTTTTTTGGGCATTTTCTGCTAGTACGCCATTGTAATCCATCGGGGAACGATAGTGGCAAGACAGAACCATCATTCGGAAGATATCCGCAGAATATTTTTTTAGCATGTCGCCGATAGTTATAAAATTTCCTAAACTCTTGGACATTTTTTGCCCGTTCACTTCTAGAAATCCTGTGTGCATCCAAAGTTTTACAAAAGGTTTTTTACCCGAAGCGGATTCTTGTTGGGCTATCTCTGCTTCGTGATGGGGGAATTTCAGATCAATTGCCCCTCCATGCAAATCATATTGCGGCCCAAAAAAACTTTCGGAAATTGCCGTGTCTTCTATGTGCCATCCCGGACGTCCCCAGCCTAATGAGGATTGCCATGCGGGTTCCCCATTTATTAGCATGGGCGCTTTCGCATTGCCGGAGCCTTTAGGCGGAGGCGCGCTATTCGCATGCGAAAATTTCCATAAGCAAAAATCTCCCGCATTTCTTTTTTTGTTGTTTGTATCAATTCGGCTGACTCCGTCATTCGCTTGGCTGACAGTGCGATGAGCGAGCTTCCCATAATTCGCAAAAGTTTTTAAATCAAAATACCAGCCATCGCCAGGAATCTCATAGGCGTTGCCTCTTTTAATCAAAGTTTTAACCTGTTTGATAATTTCCGGGATGTAATCAGTGGCTCGGGCGAATTTATTTACTGAAGTTATATTCAGATCTTTTAAGTTTTGGAGGAAAACTTTTTCATAGTGCTTGGCAACGGTTTTCCAGTCGGTTTTTTCTTCTTTTGCCCGCTGGATGATTTTATCGTCTATGTCGGTGATGTTTTGGAGATAGAAAATTTTAAATCCCGCGCTTCGGAGATAGCGGACAATAATATCAAAAGCCATAAAAGTCCGGGCATTGCCGATATGCGGATAGTCATAAACCGTCGGTCCGCAGACAAAAAGCTTCAGTGTCTTACCCTGAGCTTGCCGAATGGGTTCCTTTTTCCCGGAAAGAGAATTAAAAACTTTCATTCTTATTAGTTTATCATTAGTGCGTAATTTTTTGAAAGCTGGATTTTTTAATAAAAATATGCTAATATCTTTTTAGATTGATTTTGAAAAGAATAGTTAATGCCTAAAAGGTGCGATGGAAAGATGATTTTTTGGCTTGAGCCTGGAAATCCTAAAACTCTTACTATGTGCTCTGGCTGTAAGAATTGCCGAGAAGCGGTAAGTAGGAGTTTAAAAAATTCTAAACTGCTTACCAAACAAGAAAAAAAAGTATTAATAGCAGGCGGTTTTCGAAGAAAGGATTTTAAAGTTAATGCTAAAGCATTAATGAAATGCGCGCAGGAGGTTGTTTCTGAACATATTTCTTTTCTTAAGACTTGCTTAAATGTTCAGCAAGTTTCAGCGTTGCTTTTATTGTCGGAAATGGAAATTGTAAGCCGGGCTGAAAGCAATCCGCCTAAATTACTGGGTTTAAGATTCCAATCTCATTGGTTGTTTTCTAGAAATCAATTTCATTTAGGACGATTATTTCCTAATTTTAAAAAGGTTTTGTCGGTTATGTATAAGCCCAATGAGAATATGCGAGGTATAGCTAATTGGCTTGATATTCCAAATGTAGACTTGCAAACAGCTGGTGAAAAGCTCTCTCCCCGCGAATGGCTTATTCGTGGCCTCCCATTAAAACCAGTTTTAGAAATGGCAAAAGATTTTGATATTTGTCCTTAAGGCGCTTACCGCGCCTTTTTTATTTAGTCGAGGCACTTCACTTTATTATAGCCAGCCTTTTTTTCTCGCAAATAATAACATTAAGATAGTTAGCGTTAAAACAAAGAGGAATGCCCCAGAGAAAAGAATCGGATTGTTTCCGATATAATTACTGATAAAACTGACATTAAACATAGAAGTAAATAGCACTAATGGAAAGGTAAGGAAAGCGAGCACGGTGAATCTTTGCATGACGGCGTTAGTTTTGGCATTTAAAAGCTGGGAGTTGGTTTGTTCCAGCGCATTTACGGTTTCTTTAAAATTATCCAATTCCTGCATTATTTTTAAATGATCTCCGGCTAAGTCAGATAGGTATATTTTTATATTTTCTCCCCAGAATTTTCCTCCAACCTCTTTTAAAGATTCTAGGATAATTTTTTGCGGCTCGCTGATAATGCTGTAATCCAAAATATCCCTTTTTAAATAGGAAATCTGTTCTAGTAATCTAGCTTCCTGGTTTTTAAATAACTCCCTGCTTAATTCTGAAACACTTTCTTCAATATGCCTTAATTGGCGGTGGGAAAAAGCAAGAATCTCCTCAATTAACTGGTAAATCATTCGGCCGGTATTGTCGCCCATGGCGCGGTCTTTGAAATTCTTGTCATTATTCAGCCTCCGCCAAAAATTATTCAGCGGTTCAAGGTCTTCATAGTGGACTGTTATTATTTTGTCTTTGGTTATTAAAAAATCAACTTCTGCCCGGCGGGAACTTTTGATATTCCGGTCATACATTGGCAGGTGATAAGTTAAATAGAGATAATTATCATAGGGTTCTACGCGGGAACGGGCAGAAGTATGCAGAAGTTCGTCTAAAACAATCGGGTGGAATTTATGCTGTTTCCTGACAAACTCCACATCCTTTTTGGTTGGATTTAAAACATCGATCCAGATTAGTTTATGTTTTATGATTCTCATGCAAAAATAATTTATGCTTAATTTAATTATAGCATAGAGACCCGCGGCTAAAGCCGCGGTACTTCGTACTTTCAGCAATTTTGCAAAAATGTTTAGGCAACTTTTGCAAAATTGCTGGGTCTATACAATCTCCTCTGGTTCCGTGGAAAACGGAACTTCGGGCTGGCATTCAACCCCGACTAAAGTCGGAGTTGAATGCCAGAGATTATAAATAAAAAACTTCCTATTTCAGGAAGTTTTAATTATTTTTTATTTGGGCCATCTGGATTTTTTGTTTTGATAGCAGAGAAAGTTCGCAATTTATGTTTTTCATTTATTGGAAGTAATTGCCAATAGCCCCCCGTATCAATCCACTTGGTTAGAGGAGGAGCTGTTTCTTCCGCGGTGTTGAGAGGATCTGTGCTAAGTAAGAGACTGCCCATTATTTGGGGTAGAAGATCATCCCATGATACTGCTAATGATCTTCTAACGTCCAGGAAGTAGCGGTTATAACATTTTATTTGATAAATACCGTTAATTTTAAGCAAGTCTTGAATGAATCTTGGCACGTTTTCCTTAGACGGCCAGGCAAACTCTCCAAACTCTTCTTCTTTAAATTCACAATCAAGATGAATAATCATTAATTGCGGAACCTGTGATAAAAATTCTACTCGGAATTTCATCGCTTATTTTAAGGAACAATTACTATTAATATGTTACACCAATAGTTTCTTTTTATCAAAGCTTTTTATCACTCTTGACACTAGAGTGCCAATTTCGATATAATTAACGTAATTAATCCCGTTAGAGACATTTAAACTATGTTTAGCGGGTAATCATTTAGTATTAATAATTAATAGCCAGGAGTTTTTAGACGGCCGAGTTACGGTCATCTAAAGATGACCTATCTCTAACGGGATGAACTTAAGAACTAAAACAATTCTCGAAACCGCTATCAAAGAATACATCCGAAGCGGGGAACCGGTTGGTTCCAAAGATCTTGCGAAAAAATATGACTTTGGCGTAAAAGCCGCGAGTATCCGGAATGAACTTGGCCAGCTTACTAAAGAGGGTTTTTTAGCTCAGCTCCATACTTCCGGCGGCCGGGTGCCGACTGATAAGGGATATCAGATGTTTGTGGCATCTACTTTGGAAAATGTAGTGGAATCCAAAAAAATTCTAGAAGGCCGTTATGGCGAAATAGCCGGCGATCTTCGCACGGGCAAGCTTAAAGAATTCGTAGACGCTTTTTCCGGAGAGATGAAGCTTTTAGGCGTCGGTAAAAAGGAAAAAGAAAACCAGGCTTATAAAAGCGGACTGAAAGATCTGATTGAGCATTTGGATATTGGCACGAAAAAAGAAATGTCCGAAATTGTGGACGATTTTGAATTATTGGATAGCCGAATTGATGAAGTCCGGGAAAAGATTTTCAATAGCCTTAAACTGCCCCAGGTATTTATCGGTAAAAGCCCGATTACCAAAAGCAAAAATCTTTCCGTAGTAATGGATAGTTTTAATATTAAAGACGGGAAAGTGCTGGTGGCGGTTATCGGCCCGAAGCGGATGGATTACGATAAAACTTTAAAAGCATTCAAGCAGTTAAAAAATGAGTTAAAGAATTAGCGACTGGAATTTTATTATGAAAATTAATAAGGAAAATTTAAAATCTTTAGGCAGGGGCGTTGAAAAAGAAGTTTTTGAAAATCCTGATAATCCCGATTTAACATTGGGTATTTATCATGAATATAAGGACGAATCAGTGAATTTAATAAAAGCGAGGTTTTATCTCACTAAGATTTTACACATGCTTTCGCCGGAAAATATGCCGGATATTCACTTAGTGAGTTCTAATCCGAAATTGATTGTAATGGATAAAGTTGAAGGCAATGATTTAGTAGATGAGGAAAAGGATTGGAAAAAGCGCCAGCAAGAAATTAAGAAATTAAAAGACAAATTTTCCAATATCGGTATTAATATATTAGATGATACTCCAGCCAACTTTAGATACGATTATAATGGAAATCTTGTATATTTAGATAATCTTTATCCGTGGGGACAATCGCTGCGGTCATCTGAAAACAAGTCGACAGTTTTTTATTATGATGAGAAAAAATTGGAAGCTGCCCTTAAGAGTTTGAAAGAACAAGGCAACAGAGAGTTGGGATTAAGTTATTTAGAGAGAGTAGAGATATTGCGCAAGGAAGAATTTAAAAATTTATCAAAAGCAAAAAGTAAAAATAATTAATTTTATGAATGAAGATAATAAAGACGAAAAATTAAATCAGGTCGCAGGCCAGAATGCCGAAGGTCCTGAACACGGTGAAGGATCACAAGAATCTCCAGCCAGCGTCGGGAGTACCGAAAGCGAAGTAGAGAAATTGAAAAAAGAGAAAGACGAATACCTGAACGGCTGGAAGCGGGCAAAAGCAGATTTAATCAATTACCAAAAAGACGAAGGCAAGCGGTTTGAAGAAATGATGAATTACAGCCGGGAAATGATAATCAGCGATATAATTCCAGTTCTAGATAGTTTTGAGTTAGCTTTGGCCGCGCATAGCCCCGTTAGAGGCAGCGAGGACTCGCAGCTACAAGCCTCTAATGGGGATGGGCTTCAAAGAATAAGAATCCAGCTCGAAGATACATTAAAAAGATACAGTTTAGAAAAAATTAAAGTTTCCCCGGGCGATACATTTGATACTAATCTTCATGAATCAATTGGCGAACAAGAAAATAAAGAATTAAAATCTGGAACTATAGCAGTCGAAGTAAGTTCCGGATACAAATTAAAAAATAAGGTCATTCGGCCAGCAAGAGTAAAATTAGCAAAATAATTACAAACATATGGCAAAAATATTAGGCATAGACTTAGGCACAACTAATTCCGCAATCGCGATTATGGAATCTAGCGGTCCGCGCGTTTTGGAAAACGCCGAGGGCAACCGCACTACTCCGTCTATTGCGGCATTTTCCAAATCCAAAGAACGCTTAGTTGGATTGCTTGCAAAACGGCAAGTTGTAACCAATCCGCAAAATACTGTTTATTCCGTAAAGCGTTTTATCGGCCGTAAATTCAGCGATAAGGAAGTCCAGCAGGATAAAAAAGTCCTTCCGTATGAAATCCGGGAAGGCGCCAATAACAGCGTGGAAGTGAAAATGGGCGAAGAGTGGCTGAAGCCGGAACAGGTTTCTGCAATGGTGCTTGGCAAATTAAAAGCTGACGCCGAAGCTTTGCTTGGCGAAAAAATTGAAGAAGCGGTAATTACTGTGCCGGCTTATTTTGACGATTCCCAGCGGCAGGCGACTAAAAACGCCGGAGAAATCGCCGGACTTAAAGTAAAAAGGATTTTAAATGAACCAACTGCCGCGGCGCTCGCTTATGGCTTAGATAAAAAGAAAAACGAAAAAATTGCTGTCTACGATTTTGGCGGCGGAACTTTTGACGTCTCCGTTCTGGAAGTCGGGGATGATACGGTGGAAGTAAAAGCCACTGGCGGCGACACCCATTTGGGCGGAGATGATTTTGACAAAAAGATTGTTGAATATTTGATTGCCGAATATAAAAAGCAGGAAGGCGTGGATATTTCCAAAGACCCATTGGCGCTTCAGCGTTTGCGGGAAGCCGGAGAAAAAGCCAAGCACGAACTCTCCAGTTCCATGGAAGCGGAAATCAACCTTCCATATATAAGCTCTGACGCAGCCGGACCAAAGCATTTTGTCATGAAGCTTACCCGGGCAAAACTAGAAAGCTTAGTTCAGGAATTTATTGACCGCTCTATTGATCTTGCGCTTAAAACCGTCAAAGACGCGAAATTTGATATTAAAGATATTGATGAAGTTATTTTAGTCGGCGGACAGACTCGTATGCCGGCAATGGTGGAGGCGGTGAAAAAAGCTTTTGGCAAAGAACCGCACAAAGGCGTAAATCCGGATGAAGTAGTGGCAGTCGGAGCCGCAGTACAGGCAGGAATCATGCAAGGAGACGTTAAGGACATTCTACTTTTAGACGTTACACCTTTGTCTGTTGGCATTGAAACTTTAGGCGGAGTTTTCACGCGCCTCATCGAAAAAAATACCACTATCCCAACTGCAAAAACCCAAATCTTTTCTACTGCCGCGGATAACCAAACTTCTGTGGAAATTAATGTGCTTCAGGGAGAACGGGAAATGGCAGCGGACAATAAAACTCTTGCGAGGTTTATTTTAGACGGTATTCCGCCATCTCCGCGGGGTATGCCTCAAGTTGAAGTTACGTTTGATTTAGATGCAAATGGAATTTTAAATGTTTCTGCTAAAGATAAAGCCAGCGGTAAAACTCAATCCGTAAAAATTGAAGCCACTACCTCGCTTTCTAAAGAAGAAGTAGAGCGCTTGAAAAATGAAGCCAAGTTGCACGAAGTTGAAGACAAGAAAAAGCGGGAACTTGTTGATCTCAAGAATACATCTGAAAGCACAGTCTATATGGCTGAAAAAGCTTTGAAGGATATACCCGCCGATAAAGCGGCAGGCGCTAGCGAGGTCATTAAATCTGTTCAGGAAAAAATAGACGCATTAAAAGGCGTCAAGGACAGCGCTAATGCTGAAGCAGTCAAAAAAGCTTTAAGTGAACTTTCCCAAGAACTTCAAAAAATCGGACAGCATCTGAATCAGCAATCGGGAAGCGCTGGAGGCCAGCCGAAGGCCGAAAGTGGCAAAGCCACTGAAGGTCCTGAACGCAGTGAAGGATCACATACTGAAGGATCACAAGAACCGCCATCCGATGAGAAGAAAGAAGGCTAAATCATTCGTCTTAGCGAATGATCGCCCGATCAAATTTGTTTTTACAAATTTGATTTAGGGAGAGGAAAATAAATAAGCCAGTATATTTCTATGAGCACCGCGGTTCTCTTGCTCTAGCTACAAGAGCCCGCTACCCCTCGGCAGAATTACCGAGCACATAAATAACTTATGTGCTCGGAACAAGCTAATTCTGCCTCCGTAGTTGCTCTACAAAACATACTGGATTATTAAATTAAACCCCATAATTCCTTATTCTTAATTCCAGAAGTTGGGGAGGGGGAGGTTGGGAAGAATGTAGCTCGCTGCGCGAGCTTTGATTAAAACTTATCCACAGAAAAATTTGCTCAGCAACATATTCTGATTTATAATTAAAATATAAATAGAAAATTTAATAGATTCGTCATAGGAGCCTTAAATATTACGTAAGATTTACTACATAGAAGTTTAAGCCGGCTCTGTTAATTAAAAAATTAAAGTTTTTTAGTTGTTCCGACGAATCTAGGTCGGATTTTTTATTTATATAAAGGTCGGTCGTCATTAAAATTTATAATTTATGGATTTATTTCAAGGATTTTTAAAGAAGCTTTCTAAAACTGGCAAGGTTAATCCTCAATCTGCTTTTGATTTAGGTCGTGATGCCCAATCTCATGCCTTATATAATCTTTTAATTAGAAAAGGAATTATATCGCAATCAGAATTAGATTATCAATTAGAACAGGAATTTACCAAAATCGCTGACATGATTGATAAAATGCCGCCATTGCCAAGAAGTTAGAATTTGATAAAGGCTTAAAAATTCGGGGGACCACCAGAGAACTTAGTTTGTTTCTAAAATCATACTTGCCGTTAGTTGCTGTATTAAGAAATGAATAAAAGTGCTGAGCTAACCCCGAGGCCTTTAAAAATTGATTTTAAATCAAAAATTAGGGATAATTTATATAATAATTTTTATGATAAAGAAATCTTCAAATAAAA
>JAUSKT010000018.1 GCA_030646915.1 bacterium | reverse complement strand
GAACGACGATGAGCTATTTCATTTTGGCAACAACCCTTTGGGACGCGCCTATTTTATTACATCGCTTCGTTGCTCGTCGGAAAGGTAGTCGCAGACTACGATTTCCTCCTCGCGCCTTGCGCTGATAATAAAATAGGCTGCGTTGCGTCGGAGATTAATATTGGGATAGAGGTCAGCTACGCTCGCTGGTTATTTTTTAGCTCCCAAAGCTCCTTCTTTCCATTCAAAATCAGAAAGTAAAATTATAATACTAGCTGAAGATTTTTCTTTATTAATCCATTCATTGAAATTTTCTTTATTCAAAAACATTCTTCCTTCTAAAATTTCCTGATAGGCTTGGGGCAAAAGAACGCGATCTTTAAAATCCGATAAGTTTAAGCCATATATTTTTTTTGCTGCTTCTTCTGTATTGGCATTACTCTTTAAAAACTGTTCTATTTTGGTTTCGGCAATTGGCTGAAATTCCCGCTTGCCCATTCTTCTTTTAAGCTCATCATAAACTAATCTGTCTAAAATTAATTTTTCTAGAGTGCTTCTCCGTAATTCAAATTGCGATTCTTTAGTTTCTAATTTAGCTGGATCTGAGCCGTAAACTAACAAAGCATTCTGAAAATATTTATAAGCTGCTGAATAATTCTTTTGGGCATCCCGGGCTAAAACAAAATCAAAATTTACCGCTGCCACGGGATAAAAGCCATTCCGCACCCCGATATAACTGCTAATGCCAACTGCCATAAATGCCGAAAATAAAATAAGTGAATTTTTAAAAGACATAAAATTATTTTTAATAGAAATTTATTGGCTACTAGTCGCCTCTTTAGGAGGAACTATGATGATTAATTTTTCTCCGGGTTTTTTATAATTAAATCTGCTCCTTAATTCTTTTTCTAAATTTTCCGGCTTGGCATAATATTCTAAATCAGCCTGCAATTCGGAATTTTCTTTTTTAAAAAAATCCGTTTTAACATCAATCGCGGATAAAGTATCACCCAATTTTTTATTTTGTCTATATAAATTAAAAAGTTGCCAGGCAAGCGCTAATAAAACCAGTCCTAATATTACCAAAAAAATCCGTTTCATATTCTTAATAATATCACTTCTTTAGAAGTTCTTTAAAGATGCTGGCCGGAACGTCAATTCTAGAATGGGTTGCCCGCTCTTTCAGCCTTGCCTTGCCCCGCTGCTGCTTTTTCCAAAGTTTCATTTTTCTTGTCCGATCGCCGCCAGTTTTTCCAAAATTACCAAGCAATTTTTTCATAGCCGGAATAGTTTCTCTGGCAATTACCCGCCCGCCAGCAACCGCTTGGATGGCCTGCGTAAACTGCTGCTTTGGGAGCAAATCTTTCAATCTTTCAACGGTTTTTCTTGCGTCCCTTTCCGCATCTTCTTTATACACGATTCTGGTCAGGCCGCTTACTTCGTTTTCTGCCACCAATACTTTAAGTTTCATCACCTCGGTTTTTTTATAATCTGAAACTTCATAACTTAATGAAGCATAACCGGCAGAAATTGATTTCAACTGATCATCAAAATCTCGGATTAATTCAGATAAAGGAAGATTAGCGGTAATAATCAATCCACTGCCAAAAGTTTGGGTATTAACATCTGACATACGAAAGCTTTCTTGAAGCCTCATAACCTGCCCCAAATAATCATTCGGGCAAAGAATTTCTATTTTAGCTATTGGTTCCGTAACTTCCAGATAATCTTCCGGAAAATCTTTTGGATTGGTTATAATCTTCCATTCTCCAGTTCTAGTTTTAACTTTATAAGATACTGACGGAAAACTATGGACGGTGGCAAGATTGAATTCTTTTTCCAAACGCTCGGCAGTAATTTCAAAATGCAGTTTGCCCAAAAAACCAGTTTTAAATCCCCTGCCCAAAAATTCATTGAAATCCGCTTCAAATCTTAAAGCAGAATCATTTAATTTCAATTTTCCAAAAGCGATTTTTAAATCTTCATAATCATCATTATCTTCCGGATAAAAAGAAACAAAAACTACTGGCTGGGGCTCCTTATATCCAGATAAAATAAATTCTTTGTAATCTTCCACTGGCAGTTTGGCGCTAAATACAGTGTCTCCGATTTTTAATAATTCCGGATCTTTTAACCCAGTCGCAATATATCCTATCTGGCCATTTTCCAAAGTTTTATCAATTTTAAGTTCTGGAGCAAAATAGCCGAGTTCTTTAACTTTAAAATCAGTATCAGTTGCGATTAAATGAACATTGCTACTATCCGTAAATCTGCCAGTAAAAACTCGGATCGTTGCCACTATGCCTTTATGTTCATGATAAAAACTGTCAAAAATCAACGCTCGGGATATTTCTTGGTTGCCAATTGCCTTTGGCGGAGGAATTTTTTCTATTACGGCTTTTAATAAATCTTCCACCCCTTGTCCAGTTTTTCCGGAAACTTTGAAAATTTCACTTTCTGGAACTTCTAATAATTCCGCAGTAGTTTTAACCGCATCCAAAATCATTGCTGGATTCAAGCCCTGAAAATCAATTTTGTTTACCGCTCCTATAATAGTAAGGCCTGAACGCTTGGCGGCATTGAAATTCGCAAGCGTCTGCGCTTGGATTCCCTGAGTGACATCTACAAGCAAAATCGCTCCATCCACTGCGGCTAAAGCTCGGGAAACTTCATAAGAAAA
>JAUSKT010000003.1 GCA_030646915.1 bacterium | reverse complement strand
TCTTTTCCGGAGGATAGGCCACTGGAACATTAAATTTATCGGAATAATGGGTCATGGTTCCTATATACAAATTATCCAGCTTTTTAACCGGAAATTCCGAGAAATCCGGCAATACGAAAGGGGACACTATTTGCCTTATGCTGTCTTCGCGGAAGTTAAAAAATAATAATGCATCGCCATTTTTAATTATTCTATCTAGATTAATCACGGTTGGTTCAATATAAAAATCAGTTAAGTTTTTTTGATAGCTGTCTTCAATAAATTTTTCTAAATTTTCCGCTTTCACTGCATCGCCAAGCATCGCATTATAAGTTTTTTGGGTTCTATCCCAATGACTCTCCCTATCTAAAGCAAAATATCTTCCCGCAACACTCCCTATTTGCGCAACATCATCTCTGCCAGCTTCATATAGTAAGCTTCCAGCCAGCTTTAATGCCGCTTTGGGATCGCTGTCTTTGCCATCGGTGAAAAGATGGAGATTTATTTTATTCACGCCGTTTTCTTTAGCAAGTTTTATTAGGGCGATTAAATGATTAAATGACGCATGGACAGTTCCCTCAGTTAAAAGCCCGACCAAATTAAGAGCGCTGTTATTTTGTTTAGCATGATCAAAGGCGTCCAAAAAAACCCGGTTCTTTGCAAAACTTCCATCTTTTATTGAAAGTGTGATTCTTGGATAGTGCTGGTAAACTATTCTACCCGCGCTGATAGTTTGATGCCCCTCCGCGTTGCCTTCAATGCCCGATGGCAGGCCGATTGAAATTCCTGACGTCTGAAGCGCGCCGATTAAGAAATTTTCTTTCAAATAATCTATATTCGGGGTGCCTTGGGCATAAATAGCATTGGAATCATTTTTCGCTCCGATGCCCCAGCCGTCTAAAATCACTAAAATTACTTGCTTTTTTGCCATAGTTAGATTATAATATAGAAAATCATTAATAATTAATCGGTTCCTAAAAATTCGTTGGCGCGCAAAGTCGTTCGTCATTTATGAAGTACTTAGAGAACAATTTAAAATATGTTAACAAGTCCATTATTGTGGGCAGTTTTGGCATTAGCACTAGGATTGGTTGCGGGATATTTTCTTCGGCAGTCCGTTGCCAAGAGGCAGGCTAACTCAGTTGAATTAAAAATTAAAAATTGGCAGGAAGAAGCAAAAACCCAATCTAAAGAGGTTATTTTAGAGGCGAAAGAAAAAGCCGCCCAGCTTTTAGATGAAGTAAAAAGCGAGGAAAAAATTAAGAAAGTCCACTTAGATAAACTGGAAGAGCGTTTGCTTAAAAAAGAAGAAACTCTGGAAAAGCAGCTGGCGGATTTTGTTTTTCAAAAATCTGGCATGGAAGAAGAATCTAAGAAATTAAATGCTGCCAAGGCGGAAACCGATGAGTTAAAATCTAAAATTTTAAAAGAATTGGAAAAAGTTGCCAAGCTTACTTTTGAGGATGCCAAGGGCCAGCTTTTAAATAAAGTTAAAGAAGATTCCAGAGGTGATCTTTTAATCGCTTTGAATAAAGTTGAAAACGAGCGTCGGGAAGAAATTGAAAAAAGAAGTTTGGGAATTATCACTACCGCAATCCAGCGCTATGCGCGGTCTCATGTGGCAGATGTCACAACCAGCGCTTTTCAATTACCAAATGAAGATTTGAAAGGAAAAATTATCGGCCGAGAAGGAAGGAATATCCGAACATTGGAACGGCTTACTGGCGTCGAAATTATCGTGGATGAAACTCCCGATACAATTATTATTTCTTCTTTTGATCCTTTACGCAGGGAAACTGCCAAAATGGCTTTAGAAAAATTAATTAAGGATGGCAGAATCCAACCGGCAAAAATTGAAGAAAAAGTGGAAGAGGCCAAGCAGGAATTAGCTAAAAGAATGGTAGAAATTGGAGAAAATGCCACGCTCGAAGTCGGCATCGTCGGATTGCCAAAAGAAATTATTCAGCTTTTAGGCAGATTATATTTTCGTACCAGTTTTGGCCAGAATGTTTTGATCCATTCAATTGAAATGGCGCATATTTCCGCCATGATTGCGTCGGAACTTGGCGCGCGGGTAGATGTCGCCAAAAAAGCAGCGCTTCTCCATGATATTGGAAAAGCGATTGACCATGAGGTTGAAGGAACCCATGTTGAGCTCGGCAGGAAGATTTTACAGAAATATGGAATTGATGAAGAAGTGATTAAGGCGATGCAATCGCATCATGATGAGTATCCTTATTCCAATACGGAATCTTATATCATTACTACTGCGGATATTTTATCCGCTGCTCGCCCAGGCGCCCGGCGCGGAACCGTGGAGAATTATATTAAGCGCTTGGAAGATTTGGAAAAAATTGCCACTGGTTTTTCTGGAGTAAAGCAGGCTTACGCTCTTTCCGCCGGCAGGGAAGTTCGGGTGTTCGTGATACCGGAACAGATTGATGATTTTGGCGCGCTTCAGCTTGCCAAAGACATTGCCAATAAAATCCAGACTGACATGAAATATCCGGGCGAGATTAAGGTGAATGTGATTAGGGAGATGCGGGCAGTGGAGGTTGCTCGTTAGTTTTTACAAACCAGCCAATATATTTCTAGAGAACCGCGGTTCTCTTGTTCTAGCTACAAGAGCCCGCTACCCCTCGGCAGAAAAAATCCGACCAAATAGGTCGGATAACAAGCTTTTTCTGCCTGCGGAGTTTCTCTGCGAAACATATTGGCTGTTTTTGTTTTATAAAAACTTATCTCGCTTGTTTGGATTTGAAATTTATTTGACAAAAAAATTTCTTTTGTTATAGTACTATACAGCTTCTTAATTAAAAGAATAAAAGAAAATGGCGCTGGATGATGAATTGAAAAAGGCTATGGAAGATTTAAAAAAGAATCCTCCGTTGAATAGGGAAGATTACGAAAAAGCATTGCCTTGGTTGAAAGAAAGATTAGGAGAGAGGGGATTAAATGAATTTATGAAGCGCACTGATTTGAGTAATAATTACAGTGAAATGAATGTTTTATTAAGGCGACTAGATGATTTAGAGGCTCAAGGAGTTAAATTATGCGATGAGTGCTTAATTGGAGTTGTGTGTAATTTTTTAAATAGAAATAGGGTAAGCTAATCATTATGATTAGCTTTTTTGTTTTTTTTGATTAAATTTTGTATAATTAAAAACATGACCAAAGAAAATTTAGTAGAAGCAGTTTTAAAGTTTGCCAAGTGTGAGACAAAGAAGCAGGCGCAGGAGGCCGTAGAGGCGGTTTTTGCAACGATTACTAAGTCACTTTCTCGAGGAGAAGATGTGACTGTGACTGGTTTTGGGACTTTTCGGACAGTTAAGGTTGCAGCCCGTTCCGGCAGAAATCCGAAGACTGGGGAAAGCCTTAATATTCCCGCTTCAATTAAGCCTAAATTCAAAGCCGGCAAAGCATTAAAGGAAGCCGTCAAATAAAAATTCCCTCTTTTCGAGGGAACTTTTATTTAAGGCCGATTTTTGTTTTTACTGATTTACTAATATCAATAAATATCGAGTAGGCTAACCTAATTTGATTCAAAGATTCGTCTAATAATGCTTTCGAGGTTGGCGGTTCTTTTTTAACAGATTTATTGCTGGTTGTTGAAGTTTCTGCAGGCTCTGATGCAATTGTGATTTCTGTTGAGGAGGCAGTTACTTCTGGGGCTGTCAATAAATCTTTAAAATCAAGCATTATTAAATTTTCCGCTTCTTTAATTAATGAATCCGATTCTAATAAATTGGAATTTGCCTTGCTAATCATCTTATTAAAATCTTCTTTCTTAATCAGCTTGGCGCCGCTTAATTTTTCCAGATCAGATTTAATTTTTTCTAATCTTTGAAAGGCGGTATCTAAAATATTTTTTTGCTGGAAAATCAGCGTGAAAGAAACTATTTTTTCTACTTTTGGATTGTAAACTGCTGATCGCCAGGTTTTAAAATCAGTGGCGAGCTGTTTTATTTCTTTTAATGAATCCGCTTCTTCCAAGCGAGTTCGCATTTCTCTATAGGCATTTTCGTTTTCCGCCAGAGAATTTAAAAGCGCAGTGCGGACAATTTCTTGGTTTTCATTAAGATTTTTTAAATCTTCCAGCTTGGTTTTGAGGTTATTATCTTCCAGTAAGGTAAGATCAAAGATTTTTGAAAGGGCGGTTTTTCTCGCTTCAATTTCTTTTTGATTTTTTTCATCCAGAGTTAGCGCTTTATCGTCTTTGACAATGGAGATATCCTCAACTTTCCCAGCCACCTCTTTTAGGGCGGACTTTAATTCATTATTAGAATTAGCGGCAAAAGCCGTGAAAACAGCCGAAAATAAGCCTAAAGAAATTAGGCTTCCGGATAATATCATTTTAATTTCTACTTTTTTATTATTCATTTTAAAGAGTCAATTCATTAAGAAGCTTATTCAATTCAGCGCCCCGATTTTTAGATTTATCGAATTCTCCCGCAGTTTCTCTAAGCGCCACCTCGATTTTTTTGGCGGAATCGGAAAAATATTCCGCTTGGGACAGCTGGATTTGGATATTAAGCTTTTCTTCCTCAGCACTTATATTTTCCGGGTCTAAGCTGGAAAGCAGGGCCGGAGAAAAGATTTTTTTATTTAAGATTGACAGTCCGCCCAATATCAAGAAGATAAAAATGGCAGTTAAGCTGAAAGCCGCCCCATATTGCAGGCTGTTTAAGAATTGCCGGAAAATTTTTGGATGAAATTCTGTCTGGGGGGTATTTAAAATCAGCGTTCGGGAATGCGCTTTAAAATCTTGATTTGGCTCTATATTTTTAAATTTCCTTAATAGATCCTCCATTGTTATTTTCATTTTCGTAAATCGACTTTAATTCTTTTAAAGCCCGGTACTGGATTAATCTGACCGCTCCTTCGCTTTTATCTAAAGCCACAGCAATTTCTTCATGAGAAAGATCTTCTATAAATTTCATAATCAATACATCTTGATAATCCGGCTTTAAAGAAGAAATAATTTTTCTTACTTTTTCCAATTCCAGGATGGTGTTTAAATTTTCCGGATTTTGGCTGTCAAACTTAAGCAGCTCCTCATCCACCATTTCTATCTGAAGATTTTTTTTGGAAGTCCGGTAGAAATCAATCACGGCATTTTTTGCAATTTGATACAGCCAGCTGGAAAACGGAAAACCTTTGTGCCGGTAATTATGGATATTTTGCCAAGCGCTTAAAAATACTTCATGGCAAAGATCTTCCGTTTCTTTTTTATTCGTTACCTTGAGAAAAATAAAACGATAGATTTTTGGGAGATAATGGTCATAAAGAAGCCCAAAAGCTTCTTTATTGCCGCGCATAGCTTCTTTTATATAGGATTTTTCTTCTTCTAACATAATAGAACGAATGAGGGTTTATTTAGTTACTTGGCATTTTATCTCTTGTGCCCTTCAATTTAATTATATCGCAACTGGAAATTTAAAAGTCCGTACCAATGGCACGGACTTACAAAACTTATTTTAATAAAATTATAGCTTATTATTAGAAATTTTTCAAGAGATCATTTAAATTTTCTTCCGAGGATTCAGGAATGTTATTTAGATTATTATTAGATTCTATTAATTTTTGTTCCAACTCCAAATCTTTTAAACCCTTTAACTCTGGAATTTTTTTATCTACTTCTGCATTTTTTGTTTGTTGGCTGCTGATATTGGCCAGATTATTTTCTGAGGTTTCGCTTTTAACTGGCGCGGGTTCTGCATTTTTTTTGGTATTAAAATTTAAAAATAAGACAATTCCAAATATGGCTATCAAAAATATTGCAGCAAAAGATTTTTTATATAATGGATCGGTTTGCATAATTTTCTATTTTTAGAAGCGGGCCGCCCAGTAAGTGGGTCGAGCTTCGTTCATTTTGCTTATGGCAAAATGAGCGGGTAGCGGGAATCGAACCCGCGGCCACAGGTTGGAAACCTGTTATATTGCCATTATACGATACCCGCCTGCGCCAGCTAGCTGGCTTCGGCGGGCAAGCCCGCCATAGCGCTAAAGCAGTAGATAAACCAGCCAAAGCAACTTAAGATAATTTATAACAAAAATTCTTTTTTAAAACAATACTCTTTAAATGCACTTTTAAAATATTTTTAAGTATCTTATAATAGATTTAATATGAATTTTTCCTTCTTGCCATTGCGCAGGAATACTAAAAATATATTGGGAGCAATTTTAGCCTTAGTAATCCTTTATTGGGTTGGCTATTATTTTGTCGGCAAGCCTTTTGTTCCGGATAATTTTAATGGAGCCAGGGAACAAAGCGCAAGTATGGCAAAAGAAATTGTTGTTTTAACTGAAGAATCCATTCAAAGTTTGGATAAGATTGCGGTTCAAGACAGGCAATATAATTTTAAGGCCGCTCTTGTATTGGTAAGGGCAGAATTAGAAAAATCAAATAGTCTTAAGTTGAAAATGTTAGATTTAACTGGGGGATTGAGTGAAATGATCCAGGCTACTTCCGGAATTACCCCTGCTAAAGCGCGTAATCTTGCGATTTCCGCAATTAATGACGAAGTATTTTTAGTAACTACTTATTTAAAAGATTATGTATCACTTTTAAATGGGTTATTGAAAACTTTAGACTATAAATTTTCAGGAGATATCAACTATAAAGCTGACGACGTTCAGACATTAATTAAAAATATGAATCAAAAAGCGCAAGAGATAAACGATTTAAATAATTCTTTTAATAAGAAGATGCAAGAGTTTGACGAGTTGGTAAAATAATACTTCGACAGACTCGGTATAAATAAAAAATGCCCCGATTCTTTAGCGAGCTTGTCGCTTTAGAATCGGGGCTTTGGCATTTTTAAGTCTTGCCGTGACTTTACTCTTTCGGCTTGATCCGGGCGATCTCTTTGGCGTTTAAGTTTCCCCATTTTTCTTCTACGATTTTCGCCGGATCGGCGTTATCGGAGATGGGGAGCTTAGGCTTGGAGTCAGAACGAAGAGCTTCCTCTAAAAGCGGGAAGATTTCTTTATCCTTTTCGCTCGGGCTTTTGATGCCTTTTATCGGCAGTTGCCCGTCTGACATATATCCTCCTTTAGTTTGCGGCGTTCCTACCTATAATGGGCGAGAAGGGACTTGAACCCTCACGGCCTTTCAGCCACTCCCTCTTAAGGGGAGCGCGTCTGCCATTTCGCCACCCGCCCATTTTAAGTAGGCTTTTTGCAGCAAATTTTCCGCCACTCCCTTTTTAGGTGGAGTGGCAGAGCGCTTCGTCACTTGAGGTGGGAAGCATCCAGACCCATGCCGAACGCCTTCAGATGGAAGGGCGCTTCGGGGATCATGGCGAACTCCAGCGGGCACATCGTCTCTGCGAGCAGGCTGTAGGGGATGGGTCCCATCTGCCAGCCGATGTGCTGGTAGGTGAGCTTATCCACATCTCCTTTGTAAGACTGGAACTTTTGCGCCATCTCGTCATCCAGATCGATGGCCGTCGTTCCGAATATGAGCTTCGGATCGTCGATCAGCTTTCCGGCCGGATGCTTCTCCTTAGCCATGAGTTTTTCTCCTTTGGAGCAATTTTTCCTCAAATTGGCCCCCTGGTTTTCCGGCGTTGGATTTCTCCATTGCCAGATTTTTTACAGCCTCGCTTTCGCTATAGCCGTTTTGTTTTAACCAGGGGGCACCGTTCGCCTTTCGTATGCACGTTTTTCTCCCGTGCGCTTGGGCTTTGCCCGACGTCTTCGGCCCTGCTTTCGGGGTCCCGGCCGGTTTGTAACCGATGCGGCGCCCCAAATTGATTTTTCAAACTACAAAAATAGTATATCACATAATGATATACTTGTCAAATACCCAATAATGTCGGAGTGCTGGGAATCGAACCCAGATCATATGCTCCCAAAGCACATATACTACCATTATACGACACTCCGATTTTTAGTTCAGTTTAAATCCGTACTTGCAATATTAAATTAAAAAACCTAAATTGTAAATTAGAGCCCAATGCCCTCGTAGCTCAATGGATAGAGCAGGACTCTTCTAAGGTCTTGATAGAGGTCCGATTCCTCTCGAGGGCACAAACAGTTTTTAATTTGACAGCTATTTTTATTTGCCTTATCCTAATTACAACCTTGAAAATCATATAAGGATAGAGAAATGGATTCGGAACAGTTCAATAAGGCTCATGATTTAGGCGATCGCTTGGTTAAAGCTAAAGAAAAAACTGAAAAGCACAAGCGCTGGCACATGTTGGTTAAAAGCTTCGGTACGGTTTATATTATTATTCAAGTAGCTTTTTTGCTTCATCTGGCTTTAAATAATTTTTCTAAATCTCCAGAGGCTAAAACAGTTACTGCGGGAGTTTCTAGCCGGAATTTAGATTTTGATTATTTAGCCGGCAACCCTAATTCGGAAAATAAAATCATGGTAATTCAGGTTAACGGCGTTATCAGTGAAGATGATAATGGCAGGGGAGAAAATATGGTAGATGGTTTGACTGAGATGCTTAATAGCGCGAAAGAAGATCCATCGGTAAAAGCTGTAGTTTTGGAAGTTCAAAGCCCTGGCGGAACTGTTAATGCTTCTGACCTCATTTATCATGAGATGGTTAAATTTAAGAAATCTAAGAAGCCCGTAGTTGCTTATTTTAATGGCATTGCGGCTTCTGGCGGTTATTATATTTCCATGACTGCTGATAAAATTGTTGCTTCGCCGGAAACTTGGACTGGCAGCATCGGCGTTATTGCTCAGGTTCCCAATTTTTCCGGACTTTTAGATAAGGTGGGAGTTAAATTTACTACTATTAAATCTGGCGCCCACAAAGATATGCTTTCGCCTTTTAAACCGGTTGACGAGGAAGATAATAAAGTTATGCAAGAGCTGGTTGATTCGTCTTATGACGGTTTTGTTGAAAAAGTCGTTAAGGGAAGAAAATTAGATGATGCTACTGTCAGGAAATTGGCAGATGGCCGGATTTATAATATCAAGCAGGCCGTCGATAATAAGCTGGTAGATAAGGTTGGATATTTAAAGGAAGAAGCTTTCGAGGAAGCCATGAAATTGGCTAAAGTGAAAGACGCAAAATTAGTCCGCTGCAAAAAGCGGAGAAATGTCCTCCAAGATATTTTTGCGAAATTAAATCGCAATCCGCTTTCTTCTTTGGAATCTTCATTTGCTCTTACTAAAAAGCCCGGGTTGTACTTTATGCCCGAGGAATATCTGGGAAAATAATTTGAAATGCGGCAACACGCCGCTTTTTTGTTTTTAGAATAAAAAATTACATCAATTGAAATCTATTTAAAAATTGATTATATTTTATAGACCTCCATCCTCATATTAATCTCCGACGCAACGCAGCCTATTTTATTATCAGCGCAAGGCGCGAGGAGGAAATC
>JAUSKT010000008.1 GCA_030646915.1 bacterium | reverse complement strand
ATCTTTATCCCGTCGAGATTTATTCCTAATCTTTTTAAATTTTCTATATCATAATCTTTCCCGATTCTCGCCACAATGCCGATATTTTTAGAATAGATCGAAGCTGGCAAAGTAACTAAATATGCTGCTCCGCTCGGAACGGTTTTTGTCCCGTAAATTGTTTTATTCTCATCGTAAGAAACATGCCCGATCACTATTAAATCAAATGCATTTTTCATAACTTAATTTTCTCCGGCCAGCTGGCCGCAGGCGGCTTTAATTTCGCGACCAAAGCGATAACGCTGGGTGACATCAACCCCCATGTTATCCAAAACTTGTTTGAAATTTTTAATTTTCCAACCGGGCGATGGTTTAAACTCGGAATGTCCGGTGGAATTGAATGATATCAGATTGACGAAATAATAGCGCTGGTCGGGCTGGCTAAAATTTTTCTGATTACCGAAAAGCAAAGAATGCACCAGAAGCTTTCCCAATGCTTCGGCCTGCTCGGGCGAGTCATTGACCCCGTCTATCATCAGATACTCAAACATCACTTTTCTGCCGGTTTTTTTAATATAATCATCAACTGCGGCTAATAATTTTTTAATAGGATAAACCTTATTTATCGGCATCAGTTCCGTCCTTAATTCATCATCGGGGGCGTGAAGGGAAACCGCCAGATTAACCTGTAATTTTTCATTGTTTAATTTCTCGATCCCTTCAATAATGCCGGCGGTGGAAATGGAAATATGCCTGGCGCCTAGATTGAATCCGTCTTTATCGTTCAGTGTCTTTATTGCTTCTAAAACATTATCATAATTTAAAAACGGTTCACCCATGCCCATAAAAACAACACTGGAAACTTTTTCGTTTGTCTTTTTCAGCAATCTCGCAAAAAACAATATCTGGTCAACGATTTCGCCCGAAGATAAATTTCTTTTAAGGCCCTGGAGTCCTGTAGCGCAAAATTTACAACCGATAGAACATCCTGCCTGGGAAGATACGCAAACCGTTATCCTTTCCTCAAGATGCCGCATTAAAACCGATTCCACTTTTGAACCGTCGTTCAGTTTGAAAAGAATCTTAGTGGCTTGGTCGTCTTTCGAGGTTAGTGTTTTTTCCTCTTTTAATTCGCTGATCGGACAGTCTTTATCCAACTGTTCTCTCAGGTTTTTAGGCAATGTCGAAATTTGATCCCAGTTCTCAATTAAATCCTGAAAAACCGCTTTTTTAATCTGCTTTAAGCGGAACGCCCGTGCATCTTTTAAAATTTCCCTGAGTTTATTTAAGTCCATTATAAATTTGTTCTAATCGTCGCCCGACGGCGGAGGCGTAGAAGAAGTAATCGCTTTGATCCTGGCGGCTTCCTGATTGACTACATCTGTGTCGTATTCGCCCGAATGAGCGGAAGTACCCTCGTAAATAGGCTTCTTTTGGTCTAAGTGCAGATTGAAAACCCAAATTTCCCCTTCTTTTTTCAGATATAGGTGAAATCTGGGGTATCTGTCGCCGGCTACGGGGCGGATATAATTCAGCTCTGTTTCCCGGCTTCCGCCCAAAGAAAAATACCCCGCCTTTCTCATAAAATTGTAGATATTGTCCCTAAGAGGGCCTTCAAGTGAAAATTTCATCGCCCTTTAATTTTAGCATATTTCCTTAATTTTTCTAATAAAAAAGCCCAGTTTTTTAATTCTGGGCTATGGTTTGAAAATATATAATTAATCTTATTTTGCTGTTAAACAGCTACTTTAATCCCGCTGAGTCTGTATTCGATTCTCATGCTATCTTCTTTGGTGTGGCACCGGGGTATGGATTTGACTCTTCTAGGACATAATTCGCCCAGCGCTATTCTCACATCATCCTCGTAAAGCCCGGTCTTTTCTGCGATCTCTTCTATCGTCAGATCTGGGTTCGTCTTTAAGAATTCCAGTATTGTACTTTCCGTTTTTGCCATTCTGCGCCTCCTTTCCAGTTTTAAATAATTTATCATAATAGCACGGCTTGTCAATCACACGAGCGAAGCGTAAAGATGAGGACATTTTCCTCATCGCTAAATTTTGTTAAGATAGGTAAATGCGGCATAGGATTTTTATCGCTATAAATTTACCGGAAAATATCAAGAAAAAACTAGCGGATTACCAATCTAAATGGCCTGATTTGCCCGCCAGATGGACGAGACAAGAGAATCTGCATATTACTCTGGCCTTTTTGGGAGATACGACCGACGAAGAGCTTTTAGAAGTTTTAGAAACCACAAAAGAAGCGGCGGAAAAACACGAACCATTCTTTATCAATTTAAAAAAAATAACTTACGGGCCACCAAATGGTTCTCCTCGTATGGTTTGGGCAGAGGGAGAAAAATCAGAAGAATTGGCTAAATTATCAGCTGAATTAAATATAGAGCAGGGGAAAGGGTATACTCCTCATATCACTTTGGCGAGATTAAAAACCTGGGAATTGAAACAAATGGAAACTGAAGAAAGGCCCGAGATAAACGAAGATATTAATTTTAATTTTGAAGTCGCTTCTATTGAGATAATGGAAAGCGAATTAAAACGAGGAGGGCCAAGTTATACTATATTAGAATCATGTCCACTAAAGGAAGTTTAAAAATTCACTTTATCGGAATTGGCGGGATAGGAGTTTCCGCCTTAGCCAGATATTATTTAACAAAGGGCCACGAAGTTTCTGGCTCAGATTTGGCATCTTCAGAAATCACCCAAGCGCTTGGTAAACTAGGGGCGAGAATTTCTATCGGCAAAAATATAATAAAAAAAGACGCTGATTTGATTATTTATAGTCCCGCTGTTCAGCGCCCTGCGTTAAACTCAAAACAATGCCGGGTGTTAAGTTATCCGGAAGCCTTAGGAGAGTTGACGAAAGAATATTTTACTATTGCCATTTCCGGAACGCACGGCAAAAGCACGACTACGGCTTTAGTTTCTTTAATTTTGATTAAGGCAGGTTTTGATCCGACAGTAATCATCGGCACCAAACTAAAAGAGTTCGGGGATAGCAATTTCAGGGCCGGGAAGTCTGAATATCTGATAATCGAGGCGGACGAACACATGGCCTCTTTTTTGAATTATTGGCCCAAAATGATTATTCTGAC
>JAUSKT010000021.1 GCA_030646915.1 bacterium | reverse complement strand
ATAACCTGCATACAAGCTATTATTTTTTATACTTTGCAATACATATACATAATAGAGCATAATCGCAGTCGCATTTTCACTTCCTGGCATAATTCAAAAAATTTTTTAATAATTTAAGTCCGCTTTTTTGGCTTTTTTCCGGATGAAATTGAACCCCAAAAATATTCTCCTGCTCTACAGCTACAGTAAATTTTTCGCCATATTCGCAGGTTGCCGCAACTACCTCCGGATTTTCCGGAATTATAAAATAGCTATGAACAAAATAAAAAATGTTTGAATCTATTCCTTTAAAAAGGCTTGATTCAGAAACCGGAGACACGTCATTCCAACCTACATGAGGAATCCTAAATTGATTCTCATTAACTTTAAATTTCCTTACCCGGCCCTTAATCCATCCAAGCCCGGAAGTTAATTCATGCTCTTCGCCCTCAGATGCCAAAAGCTGGCTCCCAAGGCAAATCCCCAAAAAAGGTTTTTTATTTTTCAGCACCTCTTCTTCCAATGCCGGAATAATTCCTATTTCTTTTAAATTTTTCATTCCGTCCGGAAATGCACCGACACCCGGCAAAATAATATGATCAGCCCTTTTTAAATCTTCAGGATTTTTAGAAATAGTAACTTCGGCTCCAAGCGCCTCCAAAGCATTTTTAACCGAAAAAAGATTGCCCATTCCATAATCAATAATAACAACCATACCGATACGAAATTAATTAATGCTAATGATGCGAAGAATTTAAAATCCGTTTTGGTTTCAGATATTCACTTCGCAAATTAACCAATAATCCTAACCGTAAATTGGCGGCCTTTAAATATCTCATAGTTTGATAATAATCTCTTTTAGTAATAAATGGCACTGATTTTAACTCAACCAAAATTTTATCCTCCACAACAAAATCAAAACGATTTCCTTTGATTAAGTTACCCTCAATATTGAAATTACCGACAACTTCTCTTCCGTAGCTTATACCTTCTTTTTTAAGAAATATCTCAAAAAGATCAGCATATTGTTTTTCTTTACAAAATCTCCCCAATTCTTTTTGAGTCTGCATTAAAAGGCCTGTTATTTTATAAGACAAATCCGGATAAATAATATCGTTTCGCATCATTCGCATATATTTTTAGCATCGGTTATTTTATTTTCTTTTGCTCGCAATGAGCGTTAATTTTTACTATCTCCAGATGTTTATCTAAAAATAAAAGAACTTTTTTTACGTCAATAATTTCTCCTTCTTTATAAAACTCATTATAAATTTTCTCCATCAATTGGAAATCTTCTTTATAATCAACAGTGAAACGATAATCGCGGGCATACTCAGGTGAGGCAGTCACGCTTGCCCCAATTTTAAATTCCTTTTTTTTATTTTCCCAAATATACTGGGTAACATGTTCTTTTTCATAGATTTCCATAGCATTTCGATAAGCTTTTTCCAAAGATTTGAAGCTGAATACCTCAACATCCAATCCCCTGGGAAAAGTATGCGCTTCCGGGTCTATGTTGTTACCTAAGTAATCAGATCCGGATTTTTGAAAAGCTCCAATGCAATTATCAATCACAAACGGGTCAATAAGAGGACAATCACTGGTAACCCTCACTATTACATCTGCCTCCACTCTTTTAGCTGCTTGGTAATAACGCTCCAATACATTTTCTGATGAACCGCGATAATACAAAATCTTATTTTCTTTGCAAAATTTTTCCACTGCATCATCTTCTAAATTTAGAGTACTAGCAACAATCACCTGATCGGCTTTTTGAGATTGCCGGCAACGCTCCACCGTATGCCAAAGAACCGGCTTGCCAGCCAATGTTTTCATAATTTTTCCTGGCAAACGAGTAGAGCCCATTCTTGCCTGTATAATAATTGCTATCATGCTTTTAAAATTTTAGAAATTTCTCTAGTAAGATTAATCGCATTTTGTTCAGAATTTAACTGAGAAACTTTTTTACCATCTAAATCTATATAAGCATGGAAACTAGCTCTATCCAAAGCATATAGATATCGTAAAACATCATCGGTAGACGCAGAAAATCCTTTGGCTATTTTCTGCAATGCCTCCCTGCAGGAATCCACGCCATTAATCCGGAAAAGGCCCGGACAATGCTGATACCAGGGATAGCCAAAAGCTAAAACCGGCTTTTTTCTTACCAGCGCTTCCCAGCCGGCAGTTCCGGTAATCGTGGCAACCGCTTGCGAATTATTGGTAAGTTCGTAAGTATCGGTTTTAATCGGGACTAATTTTACATTTTTCAATCCAGCTAAAGCTTCATAATAACCGCGGAATCGATAACTAAAATAAGCCAGCCCCCGCACCAGCCACTGAACCGGATGTTCTTTTATATAAAGAAACCGACCATCCGACAAAGAAGCGGAAAGCGTTTCAGCCATTAAAATTTGGTCAACGAAAACACCGCCCTGTGGAGAACTGTTCCTTTCCGGCTGATAATGCAATGGGAAATAGATAAATTTTTTGGAAAAATCCGGTTTTTGCTGGACTCGCTCATATTCTTTTTTAATAGTAGAATCAAACTGTTTCCATAAAAAAGATTGGAGTCGCCTTAAAATAGTGAAATTAACAATGCTTTTCAGCACTATTTGCATTTTTAATTTTAAAAATTTATATCCGGAATATTTATTTTTAATATAGATATGCCAAATCGGGGTGGCGTCTTCTTTGCTATTTTGTAGTTTATATTCTTTTTGCAAATCTTCGCTCAGCTCTCCAAGTAAAATCTGGCGATCCAAATGGCGCTTTAATTCTGCTGAAACAGCCTCGGAGCCGTTTTTAAAATCATTCATAATCACAACTCGATCACTAATCCAAATCGGTTCCATTAAAATAGTTTTAATTTTATGCACTTTAGCTAAACTATAAATGAGATAGTCATAAACCGCATGCGGAATCGTAGGAAAAATAATTGCTTCCGGCTGATATTTTTTGAATACCCCGTTCCAGTAACGGATATAATTCAGGTACAGGTATTTGCGCTCGGTCACGGTTTTATTTTCAAAATGCTTATTCATCATTGTCATAACAATAGATTCCGCTTCCAACATGTCATGCAATAAATTTTCCCCGGGCGGATCAAATACCTCATTTAACAAAGCAGGCGCGGGTATTCCTTCCAAAGCATCCAAATGTTCGTGGAAAATTGTTTCTGGAAAATCTTTTTGATCAATCTCTTTTAAAAAACTAGTCCAATACACAATTTCATGGCCATCTTTTTTTAAATTCTTAACAACCTTGGTAAACCCCAAATCTTTTCTAGCCCAATTAATAAAAAATAGTTTCATGTTTCTGTATTATAATACAACAAAAAAGCTCAGAGAGTAGTAACAAAAAGCTCCGATGTCATCGGAGCTTGTAAAAACTTATATTTATATTTATCACCCTGCTGCTAAAAGCAGTTTTTCAATGGCTTCTATAGCTTTTAAAGGCTGAAGCGCAATGAACTTCTTCGTGGTTTCTACTGATGGATAGCTAAGTAATATCCTCAAATCCTGAACTTCAGTAAGAGTTTTAGCACCGCCAAGATATACCGCAGGAATAACTTCTAACTTTGAATCTCGCATTACATCCATAGTAGCTGGGGGCAATATAGCGACTGTCGACTTCCCAAAAGAAATTGCGGTACTCATAGATGATCCTAAGCTGGAAAAATAAGCATCACAGACTACTGCCATATCATCACTATTGCCAGCATCCAAGCGAACAACTCGATTGCCTAATGGAAGCAAGAGTTCATCCCAAACCTCTGCGAAAGTTCGCTTGTTTCCGCCCTCCCAAGCCAGCATTTTTTTAACATTCGGATGATATCTTGGAATCAGGCACCAATTTCCGGCAGTTTTTTGAAGCGATGACACTAATAGCTTCAATTCTTCAGTAGTATGCTTGCCGCCTCCGCCGCCATAAACAAAAACTTCTTTGAATCTTGACCTAATTTCTTTTATCCCGGCCAAAACTGCTTCCGGAGAATGATAATCAGAATTAGGAATAGTATGATTTCCAATAACTGAAACAGGGACTTCAGATCCAAGACATCCGCTTACTAAATCCGCTGCATACTCATCAATGGTGAGAACTAAGGAATATCGCAGGTTTGAATTTCTTTTTACTCCCCCCCACCAATCTTCTACGCCAACTAGCGGTATGTTTTGCCTATTAGCTGCTAAACCGAATTCTTGGGAAAGATGATTTGGATAAGGAAATCCTACTAATACAACATCCGGGCTAAAACATTCCAAAAGAAAATCGGAGTCAAAATTAGTCTCGGGATCGGGATTGGGAATATCAGAAAAAGTAGTTTTTACATCTTCTTTTTTGTAATGATCAACTCCAACGCCTTCGGCTAAAATAATTACTTGATGCCCGAATTTTCTTGCATCCCGAGCAATCGGCAAAAGCATCTTCGTATCGCCATTATCTTTCGAAACAATCAATATCCGCAATTTAGCCACTCGCTGCCTCCTTTTTCTTTATCAGAATACTGGAAATATTATAACATATAAATAAAAATCTTGCAAATTATGCAAGATAAAATCAAAAACTAAAAACTATAATTTAAAAAGTGTTAATTTATTTTTGCTAACAGCACGCTATCTATGTATTTATCTTGATAGAGATAATGATTCTTTTTTCTTCCCTCTTCTGAAAACCCCGCGTTTTGGAAAGCTTTAATAGAGCCGACATTATTCTCATACGCGCTGGCAGTAAGTTTATGCAATCCTAATTCTGAAAAAGCAAAACTACTGAGAATAGCAATTGCTTCGGTTGCATAACCCTTTCCCCAAGAATCTTTATCGCCAATAATAATTCCTATATCGCCAATTTTATGATGCCAATCTACCGGGCCCAATTTAATATTTCCTATATGGCAGTTATTATCCTTCCGAATTATTGCAAAGAAAAAAATATCTGGATCCCCAATATTTTTTTCAACATAAGCTTCGACGCTTTCTAAGGTATGAGTAACAAAACGACTTTCCAAATATTGATTAATTTCTTTATTGTTCAGCCAGCCAACATAATCTTCAGTAACATCCGCAACCTGTACCGGCCTTAAGTAAAGATGCTCTCCATCTATTTTTTTTTTCTTTAATATATCTTTGTTAATCATAATAAATTTTACTTGTGACCTATGAAGCCCTTAAAGTATTATAAAGTAGTGTATATAAATAAACTAAAAAAACAATCTTAAAGTAACAACAATGAAAAAATTTATAAATCTCTATAGACAAGCCTTTCAGGGATATACCATCCCCATACTAATCTTAACTGCATTAAGTTTTATTGGAGGATTTTTGGAAGGAATCGGCATCAATTCTATAATCCCCCTTTTTTCACTGGCTGATCCTAGTCAGCATAAAGCTACAGATTTTATTTCCAGAAATATTGAGAAGGGGTTTTTATTTTTTAATATTCAATATGCGCTTAGTTCACTGGTAATTTTTATTATCGCTATGCTTTTTTTTAAAGTAATAGCCGTATATTTTGCCAATGTCTTAACAGCTAAGATTGCCGCTGACTATGAAACCAATACCAGAAATAATTTATTGCGGCTCACTCTGAGGGCTGACTGGCCATATCTCTCTAAGCAAAAAATCGGCCACTTGGATCAAATGCTTACCACCAGCATTAACAATAGTTCAGGCCTTCTATATAATATCAGCTCGGGGATATTAGTATTAGCCAACCTGATAATTTATACCTTATTGGTAATCAATATTTCCGTTGCAATTGCCGCTATTACTTTTATTGCCGGGATAATTATTTTTATAATTTTAAAACCGCTATTTCGGAAAACCAACGCTATCACGAAAAATGCCGTAAGCCAATATAAAGAACTGGCCCATTATATCAATGAAAATATTATCAACATGAAAGCCATCAAAGCATTATTCGTAGAAGAGCCGGTACTAGAAAGCGGCCAACGATATTTTAATGAAATCAAAAAATTAAATTTGGAGCTTGTTTCTTTTAGAAATATCACTAATTCAATCACCCAAATGGCCGGCGTTATTTTTATCATCGGCATATTCAGTTTCTTTTATAAAACCACTTCTTCATTTAATTTCGCTTCTTTTGCCGTAATCGTCTATGCTGTCCAGAAAATTTTTCTGACGATTCAAATGGCTCAATCTCAAGTGCACAACCTAAATACCCAAATACCCCACCTAGAAAGCATCTTGGAATACAAAAATGAAGCTGAAGCTCATAAAGAAAAAAATATTGGAACGAATGATTTCCAATTTATGGACGCTCTGGAATTCAAAGAGATTGGATTCACCTATAATTCTCATAAAGAAGCTATTGCCGGAATAAATTTTAAAATAAAGAAAAATGAAATGATTGGTTTAATCGGCCCCTCTGGTTCGGGGAAAACTACAATTACGGATTTATTGTTGCGCCTGCTTCAGGCGCAAAAAGGCATTATCACTCTTGATGGTAAAGATATCAGCGCAATTAAATTAAGCGAATGGAGAACTTATATCGGCTATGTTTCACAAGAAGTGCTTTTGGTAAATGACACTATTAAAAATAACATCCGATTTTATAATAAAAATATAACGGATGAAGATATCATTATGGCGAGTAAAATGGCAAATCTTTATGATTTTATCCAATCCCAACCGGAAAAATTCAACTCTCTTGTGGGAGAAAGAGGCCTAGCGCTTTCTGGGGGCCAGAGGCAAAGAATTGCGCTAGCAAGAGTTCTGGCTAGAAAACCGCAAATTCTCATTCTAGACGAAGCGACTAGTTCACTGGATAACGAATCAGAGGCTTTAATCCAAAAAGCGATTAAAGAACTGAAAGGAAAGATTACTGTTATTATCATTGCCCATAGATTATCCACTATTATGATTGCCGACCGATTAATAGTATTGGAAAATGGGCAAATAACAGAGCTGGGTTCACCTAAAAATCTATTAGAAAATCAGAATTCATATTTTTCCAGAATATCTAGAGCCTAAAAACTCCTATTAATTTTTCTGTCTATCCGTAAAGATTTAAGCATACCTTCGTTTCTTTGAATATGGCTGTTTATTAGAATAAGCTTAGAATTCTTTTTTAAAAATTCTAAAATATCTTCCAAGTCAAAGTTTTTATTTTTCGGATAAAGCGCCGTAAAAATCTTTCCAATGAGGATAAAGTCTTCTTTATTATCAAGTACCAAGCGTGGGCGAGATAAATCTTTTCTGCTTTTTAAATTTTTAATTTTGAATTTTTCCGGATGATTCCTGATATAAGGAGTCACGTGTTCTCGTTCCGAAAGCAAATCCGCTTTTTGCCATGCTTCTTTTAATATATTAAATGAAAAAACTTCTACATCCATGCCATCCGGAAAAGTCGGCGGATCGACATTATTTGCATATTGGCAGCTTTTTTTATTTTTTAGATAAAATCTGACTACCCTATCGATGATATTAGGATCGGTTAGCGGACAATCGCCAGTTAATCTTACGATTACATCATCAATGCCGAATCTTGTAGCTGCCTGATAATAACGGTCCAATACATCGTTTTCTGAACCGGCAAACGCCCTAACTTTTAATTTTTGAGCAAGTTGGATAATTTTTTTATTCTCTGAATTAGTGGTGGTTGCAAGAATAATCTGATTAATAGTCTTGGCTCGTTTTACTCTCTCAATTTGATATTCCAGCATTGTCTTGCCCAAAACCTTTTTCAAAACCTTACCCTGCAGTCGAGTAGAACCCATCCGAGCTTGAATTATTGCGGTAACCATAAATTTTAAGTAAGACGCTTAAATCCAGTATGAGAAACCGGACCGTTAAGAATGGTAGTGATTCTTTTATCTGAAATCGCTTTTTTAATAATTCCAAATACTTCATCAACTGTTTTCAAATATTTTTTCACATGATAAGGCTTATGCGCATAAGAAACGTAAACACTGGAAGAAGCTAAAAATCCCCGCTTCAGCATTTCTTGGGTAAATAAAGTCCTGATCGCCTGGCTATCATCTTTATAATCAAAAGAAAAAGTGATTAAAGCTTCTGGTCCGATAACATTTAATTTTAATTGATGTTTTTTTGCTAATTTTTGCCAGCCATCACCGATCATCTTGCCAATTTTCTTTAAATGCCTTGGTAGATTAACTTTTTGCATTTTTTTAATCGTTGCCAAAGATGCAGTCGGCCCGATCCTCTCCGTCCAATAAGTACTACTAATAAAAGTTTTTTGGGCTGCCTGCATGACTTCCTCCCGCCCAATAATCGCCGCCATCGGATAGCCATTACTCATAGCTTTGCCCAAAACAGCAATATCCGGATTAACTCGATATAAAAGATGCACGCCGCCGGCATTCAGTCGCCAAGCAATGGTAACTTCATCAAAAATCAATACTGCCCCGATTTTTTCGGCAATCTTTTTTACCTTTTTTAAAAAATCATTTTGGGGCTGTTGATGCCTAAATGGTTCAACTACAATAACGCCTATATCGTTATTTTCTTTTACAAGCTTCTCTAATTCATCAATATGGTTATATGAAAAAGCCAGCGTTGTTCCTCTAAGAGAACGAGGAACTCCTGCAGGTTCCAAGCCTGGAAGCAAATGCCCGTCTAAATTTTTCTGATCGGCTAAATTCGCGGCCAAATACCAATCTGACCAGCCATGATAGCCGCAAAAAACTACCTTTTCCTTGCCGCTGTAAGCGCGGGCAATTCTCACCGCCACTGCCATTGCTTCCCCGCCAGTCCTTGCATAGCGGGCCATTTTTGCCCAAGGGTGCAATTTAATTAAAAGCTCTGCTAATTCCACTTCCTCTGGACAATTAAGAGTTGACATTGAACCGTTATCTATCGCAGATTTTACTGCCTTATTCACATCCGGATCAGCATAACCAAGCGCGCAGGAACCGACGCCCATAATAGAAAAATCCATATATTTTTTACCGTCTAAATCTAGAATTTCAATGCCTTTAGCTTTTTTATAATAAGAAGGCCATTGATCCGGCAAAAACATTTCCGAACGCTTAGATAAAAGCTGGCTCCCGCCGGGAATAATTTTTTTTGCTCTATTCCATAAAGCAATCCCTTTTTGGTTTTTGATAGCCATATTATTAGAACTAACCAACTTATAACTAAGTTAAACCAAAATTTTTAATATTTCTTTTGCCTCTTCTAAATCTTGTAGCGGTTTTTTTCTCTCTTTAAGAGAGTGAAAAAAATATTTCAATTCATCAAGAAACATCTGGTTCGCACCCCCATTGCCTTTATAAATCACTTTTTTATTTTTACCGTCTTTAAATACTAGGAAGTCATCTTTGATATCTAAAATCAACAACCCTCGATCAGTAACTACTTCCAGCCGATGAATAGGTTTTTTACTTAAATAATCTAGAGAAATAGTGCTCAAAATCCCATTGGCATGTTCCAATACCAAAACTGCAGCTTCTTCGCTTTGAATTCCTAAAGAATGAAGTTTGCTAGTAATTATCTCGCTTTTTTTTATTTTTCCGAAAAGATTCTGTAAATAATTAACTGTATGGCTGCCGGAATCTAAAACCACTCCCCCGCCTTGATTTTTTCTCGCCGCATAAAGATTTTTATAATTAGAATTTTTCCGGGCTGTTGGCAAGTAATAACTAACCGTAACCCGGCAAAAAAGCGGTTTTCCGTAAATTTTTTGCGCTAAAATTTTTTGCAATTTTTGAAATCCGTGATGAAAAAGATAATTGCAAGCTACCATTGCTATTTTTTTCTTTTGTTTTGCCAAATGAATAAGATTATCAACGCCTTTTAAATTTACTGATAACGGTTTTTCAATAAAAATGTGCGAGCCAGCGCGAAGGGCAGCCATTGCGTTTAAAATATGAAAATTTGTAGGAGAGCATATAAAAACTGCATCTGGTTTCGCCTGCTTTAAACCAAATTGCAAAGAATTATACACAGAAATAGAAAATTCTTCCTGCACAGCTGTAGCATTTTTTTTATTCGGCTCTACACCGCTCACGTTGCGATACCCCAATGCCAAAACATTTTTAAGATGCCGCCGGCCAATAGAACCAAGCCCAACAATCATAATAGAGTTTAATTTTTTATTGTGCATATATATTACTTGAAATATTTAGGTTCTTTTATTAGATAAAACTAATTCTACCTCATCTCCATTTTTTATATAAAGCGCATTGGCTTCATCAGTATCTAAATGCACTCGAAAATCAAAATTGGAATTCACTCGAACTAAAACTTTATCGAACTGACCCGCTCTTATTCCGATATTTCTGATAGAAACAAAATCTCCATCTTTAAGGCCAAGCTCTTCAGCTTGCAAATCGGAAATATGGAGGTGGCGCAAAGTTACTACATATCCGGACTCTTTATTTCTTTTCCATTTTGGTTCTGCATCTCGGCCAAAACGCTTAATCCAATCAGTTAAAGAAAGCTCAAATTGATCCGTTTCTCTCGAAGGCAAAATAACCCGAAAATTATCCTGACCATCATTATAATATTCTTTACTGACCCACTGTCCTGGTTGAGATAAGTCCTTTAATTTCGTTAAATTCAGTCCGGATTTTTTTAAAGCTTCTTCAGTCAAATGGCAATGTTTATTGGAAACTTCACAAATAACTTTTAAGGATTTCATTGAGTTTTTTAATTACAAATTGCTGGTCTTTTAATTTTAGATCTGGGAAAATCGGTAAAGAAATGGCTGTTTCATAATATTCTTCCGCTTTCGGGCATAAACCCTTTTTATAGCCCAAAGACTGATAATACGGATGCAGATAAACCGGCAAATAATGGACCTGCGCTCCAATTCCTGCTTCTCTTAATTTTTTGAAAACCTCTGCGCGTTTTTTTTCTAATTTTCCTTTTAATCTTAAAATATAAATATGCCAAGATGAAGAAAAATCTTTGCTGTCTGACGGAAGTTTTATTTTATCAGAAAATTTCTTGAAAGCTTGGTTATAAGCTGATGCAATTTTCTTTCTTGCCTTTATAAATTTATCCAGTCTTTTCAGCTGGGAAATTCCCAGAGCCGCCTGGATATCAGTAATCCGATAATTGAATCCAAGCTCCTGCATTTCATGATACCAATCGCCATCTGATTTATTTTTGAATTTGGATGGGTCGCGCACGATTCCATGATGGCGGAAAACTTTCATTTTTTCATAGTAATCTTTATTGTCAGTAAGCACCGCGCCGCCTTCTCCTGTAGTAATGGATTTTACCGGATGAAAACTAAATGCCGTCATATCAGCGACGGAACCGATTTTTTTACCCTTATAGCTTGCTCCCAGCGCATGGCATCCGTCTTCCACTAAAACTAAATTATGTTTACGGGCGATTTTTTTCAATTCATCCAATTTAGCCGGCAACCCAGCAAAATCCACCACAGAAATAAGTTTGGTCTTGGAGTTTATTTTTTTAACCGTTTCTTCAGGATCCAAATTCAAATCTTCTCCAATATCGGCAAAAACCGGCTTTGCGCCTAAATAAAGACCGGCATTGCCAGTTGCGGCAAAAGTTAATGGAGTAGTAATGAATTCATCTCCCGATTTCAATCCTGCTGAAAAATAAGCTGCATGAAGCGCCGCAGTACCGCTGGAAAAAATCACAGCGTATTTGGCGCCGCAATATTTAGCTAAAGCCTCTTCAAATTCAGCAATCTTAGGGCCCTGGCTAAGCCAATCTGATTTTAAAACCTTTATAACCGCTTTTATATCAGAGTCATCTATAGATTGATGTCCGTAAGGTATCATTTCAAAAAATACTGATTCAAATTTAAACCAATCTTATAAAATCTTCATGAGTAAGCCGATCAACTCTATCGCTTACATAAGACATATCTTCCGGCAATGCCTGGAATTCTTTCAAATGCGATCCATCCCACCAATCATGATTTGGCTCAACCAAATAATAATCCCCCACATCTTTTGCTCTCCGAACTTCATCCTCAGTCATAAGAGCTTCGTGCAATTTTTCTCCCGGCCGGATTCCTACAACTTTCACCTCGCATCCCGGAGCCATTGAAGAAATCAGATCGCTGATTTTCATAGCTGGAAGTTTTGGCAAGAAAATTTCACCGCCCTTCATTTTTTTTAAGCCGTATAAAACTAATTCCACGCCCTGATCCAGGCTGATCCAAAAACGAGTCATATCTTCATGAGTCAAAGTAACTACGCCATTCTTTTTTTGATTATTTAAAACTTCAACTATGCTGCCGCGGCTGCCGACGACATTCCCATAGCGAACTAAACTGAAAGAAGTAGCTTCTCTATTTGGGCGATAAGCATTAGCGGCAATCCAAAGCTTTTCAGCGCAAAGCTTAGTAGCGCCATAAAGATTAATTGGGTTAACTGCTTTATCAGTAGAAACAAATAAAACTTTTTGAACCTTATTGTCTAAAGCTGCGTCAATAACATTCTGAGTGCCAAGAACATTAGTTTTAACTGCTTCCAATGGATTAAATTCCAAAGCCGGAACCTGCTTTAAAGCAGCGGCATGCACTACTATGTCCACGCCCTGAAAAGCGCGCTGGAGGCGGGAAACGTCCCTAATATCCCCTAAAAAAAATCTTAGTTTCTTTTCTGAATTAGGGAACCTCTGCTTCATTTCGTGCTGCTTAAACTCATCTCTGCTTAATACTATAATTTTTTTACAATCAGCTTTAGTTAATAATGTTTCAATAAATTTATTCCCAAAAGAACCGGTGCCTCCGGTGACTAAAACAGTTTTCCCATTTAGAAAATCGTAATTCATAAAAATTAACGCTTATATATAATTAATAGCTATATTTTAGATTATAACTTGATGAAAGTCAAGATTGTAACATAGGAAAATTATGGGTTACCAAGGAAAAAATAAGGTGTTATATTAAGTGATATTAAAATATCGATAAAAAATTATGAAAGGATGCTTCTTCTTACAACGTAGATTTGCGCCAATAGGCTGCCATATTGCCAAACAACTTATGAAATATGGCGTAGATGAATTTTGCATCTATACTACTCCAAGGACCGCGTATCAATTTTTGAGTTCTCAAAAAGACTTGCCAATAACCAAAATTCTTTTAGACGAAGATATTTATAAAAAATATAAGAATGAAAAGTTAGATTTTGAATACTTAAAATGGCTGGAAAAAGAATATGGCCTTCCTAACCTCTGGCATTACTTATACATAGACCGAGTAATAATGCATAGCCAGCTCATCAGAGAATATCCCCACGATCAGCCATTACTATCTTATGAAGACATGCTCCGGGTTCTTCAGGTGACTTCCAAAGAAATTATTAAATTTCTTAAAGAAGAAAAACCTGATTTCTTATTTACTTCAGTCGTTGGATCAACGGCATCCCTGCTGCTTTATCATATTTGTAAAAAAATGGGGGTTAAAATCCTTAGCCTTAATTACAGCCGGATTAAAAATGGGATTATTCTGACCGAAGATTATAGGACTTTCAGCTGGGCAAATAAAATATTTGATGAAATACAATCAGGTAAAATTCCTAATCCTAAAGAAAAAGAAGCAAAACAATTTTTAGAAGAATTTAGAAATAATCCACAGTCGTATTATGACGCCTATTCGCCGGACAACCTCGCGCTTACAACCCTCAAACAATTTCGGTTCCTTTTGCCGCATCGGTTTGTTAAATTGGCGACCTGGTTATCTAATTTCTTTTGGAAAAATCTGCAAAAAAAAGAAAAGGACTACACAGATGAAATCTTCTGGTATTCAATTTGGGATAAAATTAAAAGAAAAGTAAGAATGCTCCGCGGATATTCAGATCTCTATTCCGCGCCCGATACTCAAGGAGATTACGCCTTCTATGGACTTCACTATGAACCGGAAATTGCCTTATTTCTTTACGCGCCTTTTTGGAACGACCAAATAAATCTGATCAAGCAAATTGCCAAATCTCTTCCAATTAATTTTAAGCTTCTGGTAAAAGAGCATCCTTCCATGGTCGGCTACAGGCCAAGGAAATATTATAAGGAATTATTAAAAATACCCAATATCCAGTTGATCAATCCGAATATTGCAGGGCTAAATTTAATAAAAAATGCCAAACTGGTATTTTCTATTAGCGGAGGCGCAATTTGGGAAGCAATATTCCTCAAAAAACCAACCATTACTTTCGCCGATGTTTGGTTTAATAAACTTTCTATGGTAAAAAGATCTGACAATATTGAAAAACTGCCTTATTTAGTAAAAGAGCAGTTAGAAAACTTCCGCCATGACGATCGAGAATTAATAAATTTTATCGGGGCAATTTTGGAAGACTCTGTAAATGCCAATCTCACTAAAATCAGAGAAGGAGCGGAAAGTCTTGAGGCAATTAAACACGAAAAAGGATTTGACGACTTAGCCAGATTGATAGCAAAAAAAGTTGGGTTACTTCCCGTAAAGTAAAACTAACGCCACTGCCGCAATCCAAACTAGAACTGTAAGCTGTAAACTGAATTCCCTCAAAAAAATATCACTCGGGCCGTCATCAGCGCCTTGGCTTTCATTTACGATAAAAAGATATTTAAAAAGCCCGTAAAGCACGATTGGAACTGTCAGCATCAAAAGCTTGCTGTGTTCCGAACTAAAAGTATAAAAAGTATAGCTGATAATAGTTGCCGATAACGCAATCAAACTCATCTGGTCTAAAAATCCCGCAGAATAATTCCGCAAAACTGACCTGTTGCCACTGGCAGAATTAAATAACAATTCGCCTTTCCTTTTATTGATTGCAAGAAACAAGGTAAGGAAAAAAGTGCATAAAATCAGCCAGGAAGAAAAAGGTACATTAATCGCAACTGCTCCGGCAACAACCCGGATTACAAAACCAATGGCAATTGTAAAAACATCGAGGATAATCAGATTTTTTAAAAGCAATGAATAAGCAATATTCAATAAAATATATCCGACAACAGTAAGACCAAACCAAAAATTTAAATAAAATCCGCCAATTATTGCTGATGCCCCCAATAATACTGCCATCACTGCAACCAGCGCTGCATTAATCTTGCCAGCGGCTAAAGGTCGAAGTCTTTTAAACGGATGTTCACGATCTTTCGGCAAATCTGCAATATCGTTCAATAAATAAACTGCGCTGGATGCCAAACAAAATAAAGCAAAAGCTTCAGTTGCCAAAAGCACCTTATCTAAATCCGTAAAAGCTTTGACAAAAAACAAAGCAGTAAAAAGAAACAGGTTTTTCGTCCACTGCTTCGGCCGCATTGAAATTAATAAATTTTTAAAAATATTCATAACTAAAAGAAAAATTTAGCTAATTTCAGTATACCCTGTTTCCAAGGAACCCGGTGGGAAACGCCGCTCTTGCCTTCAAATTTATAAAGATTTTTCAAATACCATTTATAATTCCGGAGCAAAGCTTGTTTATTGGAATATTTCGGATGCCAATCTAATTTTTTCTCTGCTTTTTCTATGGATACAAAAGAATCTTTAGCGGCAGTTTCATAAACCCATTTATATAAAGGCGATAATTTTAATAATTCCAAAAACCTGAGAGTCCAGATCATCGGGGCTGCGGGAAAACCGATAATTTTCTTGCCAAATCCCGCCTCATCTAAAACTGCCTGATAATCTTCTTTCATGGTGGTAAATTCCTTGGCGCCCACATTAAAAGTATCATTCACCGACTCTTTTGGCTTAGTACTGCACAAATAAATCGCTTCACATAAATCTTCCACATCCAAAAGCTGATAACGGTTTTTGCCGTTGCCGATCATTGGAAAATTATGACCATTTTTCGCCCAATCATAAAAAAGCGCAAAAACTCCCAGCCGCTCCGGGCCGACAAAAGATTTCGGCCGGATAATCGAAACACACATTCCATTTTTCCTAGCTGCCAAACAAAGCTCTTCCGCTTTTATTTTTGCCTCTCCATAAGGCCCTACGCCTACCAGCTTATCATTTTCATAAATCGGATGATGGTCCGGAATTCCATAAACCGCTGTCGAAGAAATATGAATGAATCGATCTACATTATTATTTTTAGCGCTTTCCAAAACATTTCTAGTTCCATCAACTTCAGTGCTTAAAATATCTTCTTTAGAATAAAGCGGAAGAGCCGCTGCGCAATGAACAACAATATCAATTCCCTTCATGGCTTTATCTACTGCAGCTTTATCCCGAACATCTCCAGCTAGCCACTCAATTTTATCTTTTTCCGGATAATCAAATGGAATGGCGTCTAAAGAACGCACCCGCTGTCCCCTTGCCAATAAATAGCGGACTAAATTAATTCCCAAAAACCCCGAACCGCCGGTAATTAAATAAGTTTTAGAATTTTCGCGATATGCCATACCAGGTAGTAGAACTTCGGCATTATTAGTTTCGAAGCTCTGAATTATAATTAATTATTATTTCTGTAATGACTAAGTCTATAGTTATAGCCTTGATTAATTTTTGAGAAACCACCGAAGTTTCACTACCTGGCATATTAAATCATCTGCCAAGTTAATTAACTTTATCACTAAAGATTCTTGGCCAGAAATTTTCCTCTTAACCTTTATAAATTCAGCGCCGATATTTAAAGCAAAAAGCCCGTCAATTAAAACTTTATCGCCAATCACTAAGAAATTTTTATTTTCTTTGCCGATGCCGAGTTCCTTTATTATCTTTGAGCTTGGTTTTTTATGATTATAAGTCGCAATTGGAAGACTCAGCGCCCTTTCAATTTTATTACTCCTGATTCTATCACTGGAATTCGTACAAAGAAAGATCTGATTTTTCTGACGTAAAAAATTAATTTTATTTAAAATTTTTGGCTCAAAATCCAATTGGCTGCCGTCAGCAATTAAAGTTCCATCAATATCCAAAAAAATTATCCGGCCTTCTAAATTTAGATTTAATTCTTCAAAAAGAATAGGGTTCATAATCAATCTTTACTTCAGCTGGAAAATACCGATATGCGAACCTGCATAACTCTCCGACGAAGGGGCTAAAACAATAGGAATATTTATTCTGTTAACTTCTGCCATTGGATTTTCTATCCCCAAAAAAGATTTAAAGCGGTAAGTTAAGGTGATTTCATAATCCATCAGATAATCAATGCGCTCCTTTTTAAATAATTCCCATAAACGATTTTCTTTCAACGCCTCAAAAGCGCTGTTATTTATAAGCCCGTCGGAATTCATGATAAAGCGTTCGCTAAAATAGCCTAAAACCCCGCTATTAAAAGCGGCAATACGCACATTAGCTGGAAGATTATCCCGAGCCCACAAAGCAGCGTTATACGCTTCCAATTGGCCGTTATATTGGGTAAAAATGCCCGCCCAAGATATGCCAAAAGAAATGCCCAATAATAAGGCAAGTGCCAGTAATATTCTTTTACAATAAATTTCCATAGAGGATCTACTTAAAAGCAAGGCAAGAAAAATAACAACCAAAAAAGGAAAGCTCGCAAAATACCATTCTCGACTAGACCATCGAATTGCCCCATGGACAACAATCAAGCCAAAGTAAGCAATAAAAAAAATGATAAAGACTATCCATTCATTAGAAGCCATAAGCTTTCTTAAATATTCTTTAAATTGATCTCTCTTTACTGTATAAAAATAAATTATGCCTGCAATAATCGGAAAAAAAATAACTCCAAGAGACCAAAAAGATTTCCATAGATTGGAAGCGGAATAAAAATTTGGCAGACCGATGGTCTTTAGAGTAAAAGTAATAGTGCCAATAAAATTATACAAAGACCAAAGCAGAATTTGAGTTAAATTCCGATCCTTATAAAACCATAGACGGTGATTAATTAATGTATAAGCTAAGCCGCTCGCCGGAATTAACGAACCAAAATAAAAATAATTATATAAAAACCAGGGCACCGCCAAAAGAAAAGCGGTCAAAGAAAAAGCAAGTAAAGACGGCCAAGAATACTTTTTCTTAAAGAGGAAAAAAATAAGAATAGCCGCTAAAAATAATCCATAATCTAATCTTGCCAAAACAGTCAGGCCTCCCACCATGCCCAACAACAAAAAATCCGTGATTCTATCTTTACCATTCAAAATCCTTAAAAAAAGCCAGAAAAGCAATATAAGAAGAAAAAGCGCCAGTGAAGTTTCTAATCCATTCAAAATATTACTGATATTCCAAGGATTCAAGGCGTAAGCAAGCAGTAAAAGAATCTGCATAGTCCTGTCTTGGACAAGCTGGGAAATAATCTTCCAACAAAGCAATGTGCCGCCAGCAAAAAATAAAACCGCCAAAGTCAGAATTAAATGAATGGGCAATATTTTATTATTGGGGAATAAATAATAAATAACTGCATTAATCCCCATCCACAAAGGATGGTAGCCATTAGTCAGATGTTCCCCATCAAAAGTCGGGCCTAATCTATTTGCTAAATTAGCCGCCGACTTAAAATAATAAAAGGCATCATCTACTAAAAATCCGGAAAGTAATTTTTCTATCGGCTGCCAGGCCAGCCAAAGATAAGTAGAAAAAATTAAAAATAAAATTGCCAAAAAAACTTTATTTTCTTTTAAAAAAGAGAATGACATTTAAAATTTATAAACGATAATATTATCTTTCTCATATACTTTTTCATTAAAAAAACGGTCCAATCGCCATTCCGGATTTTTCTCTTTATCCCAGACGGCGTAATCAACCTGATATTTTTTAATCTGTTCCAAAAAACCCTTTTTAAGGAATTTCCGATATTCCTGGATAAATCCGTCTAAAATAGAATCCGGGAAACATCCATGGCAGCCACTTTTTTGCCGATAATAGTCGCTGAAAATTTGGCTGCCCACCCAATCCCGATTATCGTAAAAAAAATCCCTAGCCGAATCTTCAGTGACGCCATTAAGAAAAAAATAAACATAAAGAGAATGCCTAATCCTTTCTTCGCTTATCAGGGAATCAGTTAAAAGACCTGAATAATAAACATTATGGCGGGTATAGGCAGGAATAAGCCCTGATAAATCTTCGTTAGTAAAAATAGCACTTTCTTTCTTAATATCCAGATCTAACCAAGACAATATCGGGGCATACCTTTGCTGATAAATAAAATAGTCCCACTGTTTTGTATAAGAAATTTTTTGATACAAAAAACCAGCATAAAAAGATATTAAAATAAAAAATAACATTGCCAAACGCGATACAAAAAGACCGGCTAACTTTTCAAAATACATAAAAAAAAGGTAAACAAGAATCGCGCCCCCAATTGGAGCAATGTAATACCAATGATAATGGGCTGGAAGCGGTAAAGTTTTCCCGGTGATTAACTGCTGATTGGTGACTAAAAATGCCGTGGCTAGAAAGGCTAAAGTAAAAATTTTTACCTTGCGGGATCCGCGATATAACAGCAGAAAAAGCGCGGTCACCCCCCACCACACTTTGCTGAAAATAAATCTGTGAGTTTCGAGGATGTTCGTCCGATGGGCCAGCTGGCTGTAATTCGGCGATTTCATCATTTCCAGAACATTGGCAAAATAAGGCACTGCAATGGCCAGGGCGCCGATTGAAACAAGAAAAGTCTTTTTCAGGCGGATCCAATCCCTGGAATATAAGAACCAAAAAAATAAAACCGCGTTAAATACTGATAAAAATGAAAAAGTGAAAAAATATATATAAAAAGACAATCCTAAAATAACAGCGCTGGCGATCCCATATATCTTTTCCATTTTTTCAGAAAGACGGCTGAAGAAAAATTTCCAAGCGCATAATAAATATCCAAAAAAGAAAATGGAGCTGATCTGCGGATTAATAGGCCGTGCATAGCTGATAAAATTATAATCAGTGCCCCTGAACTCTCCCTTCAATAAAAATGGCAGCCAAGACCCAGGATCAAAAAATATCCAGCTTGCCTGAATCAGCATCACAAAAATCGTCATCAAAATTGCAAAATCTTTACGGCCAGTTAAAGCAGAAAAAAACAGATAAACTATGACGGTTAAAAGCGCTGGAAATAAAAATTTTGTCAGGACATTAACGTCTCTGGCAGATATTCCTAAAGATTGCCCCAAGAAAGCGATTATCATCGCTGGCAATGGCTGCTGCACGTAAGGGTCATTTTTACCCTCCTCTACATAAATGTTCCCCGAAAACCAATGGCCATCATAAATTTCTTGAATTTGCCCTAAATAATAATTTTCCGCGTCCGAACCAAAAAAATCTATGCCTTTATATCCGCCGTCAAAATAACGGAAATAAATTGCCGGAGCGGAAATTAAAATTCCAATCGCAACACTTAATAAGACTAGAGTGTATTTTTCCCGAGAATAAATAAAGCTGAGCATAAGTTTATTTTGCTAATTATCCTATTTTATATTAGAACACCTCGAAAGGCTATTATTGTTATGGCGCCAGTTTTTTAATCAAATAAGACTCGCTTTCAAAAACAATTTTTCCCGGTACGGATTTGTAAATGCTATTCCTATCTTTTTGCCTGTATACCAAATAACTAACATGGAATTTTTCCAAGTATTTATTAAATTCAGCGCTGTCTGGCTGAATCCTTTTTTTATACATTGGTTCAAAATCATACTTTGTATATTCCGCTAAAGTGGCTGGCACAAAATTCTTGCCTGAAAGCTTGGCCTTAATATTATTTATCACATTGTCTTTTTGCATTGAAGAAATAAAGGTTTGTCCGAAAATTGCCGTTTGCCGGTCAAAAAGATGATTAGTGATATTCTGGTTGGTAATATCAAAATAAGTAAAACGATCAATGAGTTCATTGGTCGGTGTCAATTGCAATGCCTGGTTGTCATTCCAAACTAAATAATTATTGGTCCACAAATTAATCTCATCGCCAAGATCTTCGGGCGCATATACCACCTTATCTTGAATCTGATTTTTTAAAAGCCATTCAACTACCCCATCTGCCTTGCCCCCGATATAACCATCTGGGCCAAAGCTTGCAGATATCTGATATATTCTAACCGCGACTAATCCTGTCACCAGGAGAAAAGATAAAAAAATCAAAATGCTCTTTTTATAAAAATTAAAATTACTAATTAAGATAAAAGTTAAGCTTCCCCAAAAAGCAACCAGAAAAACCAGAATGACCGGGAAATAATGGGAATTAAATTCCATTTGCACATTAGTAATAAGCTGCTGATTAAGGACAACTAAGCTAGCCACCAAGCCGGCAACAATCTTATTTAAGGCGCCATCAGCAATCATCTTTATATCTAATCTTGGAAAGATATATTTCTTTAAAAAGAAATAAATAATCAGAGATGATAATAAAACTGCTTGAGTATACCAGCCTGCCGGCAAACGGCTATAAAGAAAACCTATCCTTGCCATGGTCTCGCGATAATAAGAAAGGTGCTGTATTTGCCAAAGATGGGCTAAATACCATGAGGCAAGCCCCATAGTAAGCAAATATTTATATAAATAATTCCAAATAATCTTCTTCTCATCCCAAAATTTCCAGAAATCGCTTATTCCCAAAAGCACTAAAGCAAAGGTCCAATAATATGGATATATATAAAATAAAATTCCAGTTGAAAGCGCTAAGCCTATTTCTCGTTTCCAAAATTTAAAATTAGAGAAATAAAAAATTAAAAATAACGCTAAAGGTATAAAATTTATTTCTGGACTCAAAGTTCGATTCCACATAATTACCCTAGGAAAGAAAATAAAGACTGTTGCCAATAAATAACCAAAATAATTAGAACTAAAGATGTAAGAAAAGGCCATTAACATCAAGGCCATAATAGAAAAAACAGACAAATACCCCATAATTGCAGCATATAATTTTATATCCAAGCCCAAAACTCTTTTAAACAGCCCCGGCGCGTTAATATTTAAAGCGGGATATAAATAAGGCGCATAACGCCATTCTAAAATATAAGGGCTTCCCAATTGCCAATTACCCTTGGAACTTTCATTAATTAAAGACAAATAATAATTAACGCCGCTGATCTGCCTAGTGTTCAAATAATTATCAAAAAAAATAGCCCGAGTAAGATCCAGTTGGATTATAACCGTAAAAAGAACGCTTAATAACAGTATTATGAATACTGGCTTAACAACTGTATTTTTATGCATAATTATTTAAAACGTCGGCGATTTCCCTGATTTCAGATTCTTCTAAGAAAGGATGCATAGGCAACGAAAGTATTTCTCCAGCATATTGGTCCGCCATAGGAAATAATTCTTGTTTTGCGCCGGCAAAAAAAGAATGCCGAGAAAGGGGTGCGGGATAATGAATTGCTGTTTTAATACCTTTATCTTCAAGGATTTTTTTAAGCGAATCTCTTTTGGGAGCTCTTATGACAAAAAGATGATAAATATGATTATTATCGTTACTGGCAGCCGGCAAAATAATTTTTGGATTGGTTATTAATTTCCTATATAAATCGGCAATTTTTTGCCTTGCATTATTCCAAATATCAAGATGCTTAAGTTTGGCATTTAAAATAGCGGCTTGGATTTCATCCAGCCTGCTGTTAATGCCGAATCCAGAACAATGGACCCGGTCAGCCTGCCCATAAAAACGGGAGGCGAGCAATTTTTTGTAATAATCTTCATTATTTATAATTACCGCTCCTCCGTCTCCGTAAGCTCCGAGATTTTTTGTCGGATAAAAACTGAAGCATCCGAAATCTCCCAAAGTTCCTACTTTTTTTCCGTCCCATTCCGCGCCGGCAGACTGGGCGCAATCTTCAATTAAAAATAATTTATTGGCAACCGCCAACTTTTTTAAACGGCCCATGTCGCAAGCCCGGCCATAAAGATGCACTGGCATGATTGCTTTGGTTTTTTTTGTCAAAAGCTGGGGAATTTTATCAATATCAATCAAAAAATTCTCGTCGCAATCTGCAAAAACCGGCTTAGCTCCACTCATGGAAACGGCCATAGCCGTAGGCACGGCAGTATTAACCGGCACTATCACCTCATCCCCCGGACCTATGCCTGCGCATAACAAACTCAGATATAAAGCGTCAGTTCCAGAATTTACGCCCACGCAATATTTGGCGTCGCAATATTCTGCAAATTTTTTCTCAAAATTTTCTAATTCCGGACCCAAAATAAAAAAACCCCGTTCCAAAACTTCCTTAATGGCGACATCGATTTCCTTCCCTATTTCCTTATATTCTCGGGTAAAGTCTACAAATGGAATCATAATAATAGAACTTGTTTCAATCTTAAACCGTTTTTTTCTTTCTAGCTACACAGGCAATGGATAGACCGAAGGGCAAATTCATAAATGATAATACAGTTGCTTCGGCATTAAGTATGCGCGTAAATAATGAATTCAATAAAAAAGGCGGATTATAAATATCTTCAGGGATGTCATTCCGATTAATCGCCCGCTCAAAAAGCCTGACAATTAAAGCAATGGGGAAAAGGAAACAATTGACATAACTGATCCTTAATATTTCAAAACCATTTGCTTCTAACTTTGAAATAATTTCTCTTTTTGAATATCGGTGCTTTACCCATACTACTTTATCATTATGCCCGCGAAGCCAATCATATGCTGCCTCCCGGATAAAAAGTATTCCACCTGGTTTGAGTACTCTGGCAAATTCCTGCATTGCCAGAACGTCATTGCCGACTTCACTATGATATAAAACATCATTACAATTTACCAGATTAAATTCATTATTCCCCATGGGTATTTTTTCTACCGATCCATAAGATACTTCAGCAATATTTCTTAATCTTGAATATTTCAATGCCTCTTGTGAAATATCAATTCCATAAACTTTTCCATATTGACTGAGCATCTTAAATTTCCCGCCTCCGCCGCAACCGGCATCTAAAATTTTATTATCAACAGAAGGCATTATATAGTTCCTCAGAAAAATTTCAGAAATTTTTCTCATTCCTAAAAACCACCAAAAATCCTCTTCGTGCAGATACATGCTTTCATAAACCGGTTTTTCCATAAACTACTTGGTTTTAATGTACCTTAAAAATTCTTGATAATCCCGTATATAATCAGACTTTTTATAAAAATCATTTGCAACAACTAAAATAACGCAATCCCGAGAAAATTTCTTCATGGTATGCCAAAGTTTCGGCCCTAATCGGATGCCAATATGCGGATCGGTCATAACAATTTTTTGCTTATCATGGCCATCATCCAAATTAAGTTCAAAAGAGCCGTTAATGCAGAAAATTATTTGTTCAGTCTTTTTATGAGCATGGAAACCTCGGTTAGCCTTAGGGTTAAATAAATAATCAATAAAGTAAAATCTTTTAATTTTAAAGGGTATATTTCTTTCAGACTCGCCAATAACTAAATTACCATCAGGAAAATCATCAAAAAATTGCAATTTAACTATGCCTGAATTTTTTACTTTTATATTTTTTATCATAAAAATAGTATTTAAATATTCTCATTATTTGCCGAATTCATCAAATCTAAGAAGAATCCTTGATCAAAAAATAGGAATAGAAGCAGGCGCCGTTATTAAAAGAGCCTGATTTTTGAATATAGAAATTATTGGATAATAAAGAATTCCATTCAGAAAAATTCCTTATATAAGCTCCCTGATCAACTGACTGCATAAATTTAACAAGAAATCTATCAGACTTGGTATCTTCCATAATCAAAATCTGTCCTCCTTTTTTTAATACTCGCTTCATCTCACCAAAAACTAATTTGCAGTCCGCAGTTGAAAGATGATGGAATACTCCAACTATTAAAATCTTATCAAAGCTTCCATTTTCAAATGGCAATTGCGTGCCATCAGCAACCCGAAAATCGCCTTTATAATGTTTTTTCGCGTAGGTTATGTTTTTTTGATCAATATCAATGCCAACGTATTTGCTTTTTGAAAAGCTGGGAGAAAACTCGCCCGTGCCGCAGCCAATATCTAGCACGCGATCGCTTGGATTAGCCTCAAAGTTCTGTCTTATAATTTTTTTCTGATTTCGAAAATTAATCTCCACGATTTTACGGAGAAAAATAGAAATTTCTGGCCGAGACGCCAATGCCTTAAGTAATATGTTCATAATTATGATAAAATCATAAGCTCAAGCCATAAAAACATCAATTTCCATAAAGTCTTGAATACGCGCTTAAAATTAAAAAATTGTGATTTGCCGTAAATGCGAAAATAATGATGAACCCCAACTTCGCTAAAACGAAAACCGGCTTGCTGGATCTTTTTAACAAGTTCTATAGTAATAGTTCCGGTTGAGCTTTGTAGGCTTACTTTATCAAAGACTTTTCTCCGAATAAGCCGAAAATCACAATCAGGATCCTTGATCGGTAGCCAAAAAACCAATTTCATTACATATTGATAAATATATCCGACAATAATGCGGTGCAAAGGATCGGATCTTTTAATCTTGTAGCCATTTACAATATCAACATCTGGAGTTAATTTTGAAAGCAATAATGGCAATTCTCTCACGTCATATTGCGCGTCTCCGTCAGTGTAAAAAACCAGTTCTTTCGTAGCCGCTTTAAAACCGCTTCGCAATGCAGCGCCATAGCCGCCATTTTTTTCATGAAAAACCAATTTTAATTCAGGAACTTGTTCCTTAAGAGCAGAAAGCAATTCCCGGCTTCCATCTGTTGATCCGTCATCTATTACAATAATTTCAAAATCATTCGTAAGCTGCTGAGCAACTTTTTTAGCCTCCAAAACCATAAAAGCAATGGTGCCCTTATCGTTATAACAAGGAAAAAATATGGATAAAGATAGTTTTTGCTTATTTAACATATGAATAATTTTAGCACTTATATAGGGCTTATCTCAATAATACTTGAATTCTATACACCCATTTAACTTAAAACGAGAAGTGGGGGTTACAACAGTTAAAAATCTATTTTTATTAATTGACAAAAATATTATTTTTGTGATAATCTTTTTACCAGAAAGATAAAGAGAATTGAAGAGGCGGTTTGGTGGAACAAAATAAATTATGGCACGTAGTATTAATTTCATTTAAACCAGGGGCCTCAGAAATATTCAAACAAGAAATTTACGATCGATATCAAACTCTTGATAAGGATTGTGGTGGAGAAAAAGCTGGAATCATCTTTTGGAAAGTTGACTGGAATCTGGATCTTCGCAAAAACGTAGATTTAGTAGAAATAGCTGCTTTTGAAAATAATAATGCTCTACAGGCATTTAGAACGCACCCAAAACATAAAGAACTGACTGATATTCTTAAAAATGCCGCTGATTGGCAGGTTGGCGATATTTATTTTCAATTATCGCGTAAATTGTAACAAAAAGCCGCACTTACATGCGGCTTTTTTTATTTTAAAAAATATTTAGGATAATTAACTTTAAAATCAAGTTCAATAATTAATTTTACAAAATTATTTCACCTACCAATCAATTTTTTTCTCTCCATCTTTAGTAACAAAATAAGGATATGGCATTGGAAATAATAATTTCCCTCCTTTTTCTAGATATTCCTTCTCCCGCTTTAAAACTTCATCCTTAAAAAACCAGATTAATACCAACATACAAGAAGGGTTTAACTTTCTCGCATCTTCTTCAGAAATTAATTCAATATCCGTTCCTACGGTTCTCAGGCCAAATTTTTCCGGATTCCTGTCGCCGATGTAAGGCAATAATTTCTTATCAATATCAAAAAATTCAAGAAGAGTATTGCCTTTATTGGAAGAGCCAAGACCGATCATTAAACTGCCATTCTTTATTTCATTTAAAATCACCTGGCGGGTAACTTTCTTAAGATTTTGGATTTTTTTAGAAAATTCTTTATAAGTAGAAATATCAGATAACTTCATCGAACTTTCGGTTTTGAGAATTTTATTGACCTCCGAAGAAACTGGCCGGACATTGTTTTTATGGGTCAGAAAAACCCTGATACTTCCACCATTTACATCATTAAAAGAAACATCAAAAATATAAAGATTACTTTTTTCCACTAAGTGATTAAATACACTGAGCGTATAATACAAAAGATGCTCATGAATAACATCATAAAAATTCAGCGTTTTAAGAGAAGTTGGCAAGTAACTCATTTGTACGCAGAAAATTCCGTCTAGTGCCAAGGAAGATTCTATTTCCGAAAGGAAGGCGAGAGGATCATCCAAATCATAAAACATAGCGATTGCGGTGATTGCTTTATAAAGAGTGCCATCACTGGCTTTGAGAGCGGCTTTTTTGGAAAAATAATCTGTTACGGTTTTTATAGAAGGGTCTAATTTACTGAAATCAATATTCAGAGTCGGATCTATGCCGATCCTTTTCAGATAACTCGGATAATAAGTCAACAGGGTGCCGTCATTGGAACCGATATCCAGAACATAATCATCCTTCTTCAGATTTAATTTTCCCATGCAATCTTTCACTACATTATTCATGGCATCACGCATCATGGGATTAGTCGCCGTCCTATAAAAGATATTCCGGTATACCAGGTCTCCGTTCACCGTGTTCAATAATTGCACGGCGCCGCAAGCGGATTTATTCTTCCGTCGATCACAAAGAACAGCAACTAGCGGGATTTTTATTTTTGCCAGTTTATTATTTTTATTGCTTTTAACAGGAGTGCATCCTATATGCCGCCTGCCAAAATCTAAAACTTTAACTAAATTAGAATTGCCGCAAATCCGGCATTTTTTTATAGTTGTATAATTCGGATTTTTCATATTTTATAATTTATCACACATACTCCAATTTCCAAAATAAAATTAAAGATGTTTCTTTTTCGATTTAGCTGCCAAATCCTGTAAAATTTTACTTATCTTGGGCATAGTTTTTTCATAACTGACATCTTCTTTATTAAGCCGAATATAACATTGGTGCGAAAGCTCCGCGCGCAGATCGTAATCGGAACCGAGTTTCTCAAGCTGAGCAGCCAGATCATCCACATTCCCTGGCTTGAAGGTTAAGCAACTGTCTCCAGCTACAAAAGCCAATCCACCTCCACTAGGAACAATAGATGGTATGCCGAATGCCATAGCCTCTGAAAGTGCCAATGAAGATAAAAATGGTCGCCAAAGAGGCTGAATAAATATGTCAGTTTTTTTCAGAATATCATTCAGTTCTGCCCTAGAAATCCAACCAGGCAATTCCACGTAAGAATCAAGATTTAAATCCTTGATTAATTGCCGAACTAGATTCTCTTCCGGGCCGCTTCCAGTCAAAACCAGGCGAAAATTATCCTTATTTTTGATTTTAGAAAATGCCGTGATGATAAAATCAAATCCTTTTCCCGCCACCATTCTTCCGGAAAATAAGAGAGTTATTTTGCCGGTCTTTTTGTTCCGCTTGCGGTAAGAATCTTCGGTGATGCCGTTTTCCTTCATGACTTTACTGAAAGGATACGGGCCGCCGATGATGAGGGTCTTCCCGACGGATTTTAATTTCAAACCGAAATCCACGTATTTTTGTTCCAAAAAAGGATTTTCAAATGTGGCGAAATCCAATCCGTTGGCAAAATAAATAAAAATATGGCGTTCAATATACCAGCGGATTTTTCTTTTAAGGCCGTTAAGAAATGAGCTAGCCGCAGAATTTTGAAAAAAAGAATTCGTTTCATCCGGCCAAGCGGTCAGCTCCCGGTTGATGAAACAGAGGATCGGCACTTTGCCGCCAAGTCGCCGATACAATCCGCCGCCATAAAGCATAAAGCCGTCAATGTGAAATGCATCCGCCTTATTAGAATATTTTCTGAGTATTCTTAAAAGACCAAATAAGATATCTAGTTGTTTTCCAGATTTAATCTGTTCTTCAATTACTTTATAAGGCAGAGGTTTTAGTATCTCATTATGCTGAGAAAAAATAGTTATGACCGTGACGTCATTGCCAAGCCGCTGAAGTTCGCGGGCCGTAAGATCCATTTCTATGATTGAGCCGCCGCCAGTTTTAAAACTTAATTTGGAAGTGATTAAAAAAACTTTCATTTATGCTATATGAGAATCCTTTTTTTCTTTTTCAAAATCACTGTCACACATCACTTTGACCAATTCCTTAAAAGAAACTTTCGGCTTCCAGCCTAAAACTTTTTTAATCTTGGCAGCATCGCCTAAAAGCGCGGGCACTTCATTAGGCCGATTATAAACCTTATCAATGACAACATGTTTTTCCCAATCCAATCCGAAATATTTAAAAACTTCTTCCATAAATTCTCTGACAGTATGATATTCGCCGGTCGCCACCACCCAATCTTCTGGTTTATCGTGCTGCATAATCATATATATAGCTTCCATATAATCGCGGCTATGCCCCCAATCCCTTTTAGCATCCAAGTTTCCAAGAATCAGCTTATCCTGCAATCCCAGTTTTATTCTTGCTACTCCACGAGTTATTTTCCTAGTTACAAAATTCATACCCCTTCTCTCGCTTTCATGATTAAAAAGAATTCCATTAGCCGCAAAAATTCCATAGCCAGTACGGTAAGCTTTAGTCATATAGTAAGCATAAAGCTTTGCACATCCATAAGGCGAAACTGGATTAAATGGGCTAGTTTCTGATTGAGGAGGCGGAGTAATGCCAAACATTTCGCTAGACGAAGCCTGATAAAATTTAGTTTTTTGAGTCAAACCAAGCTTGTGGATACCTTCTAAAATTCTGGCTGCTCCCAATCCAGTGATGTCCCCAGTATAAATTGGGATATCAAAAGAAATCTTAACATGGCTCATAGCACCAAGATTATAAACTTCATCTGGCTGCAATTCATAAAGTAAATGATCAATTCCTTCTGCTAAATCTCCATAATGCAAATGGGTTTTTTCTCTAACATCATTAAAATCAAAAATATGTTCTATTCTCCCGATATTAAGGGAGCTTGACCGCCTCATAACTCCATGAACTTCATATCCCTTTGATAAAAGCAGTTCGGCTAGATATGATCCGTCCTGGCCGGTTATGCCGGTAATTAAAGCTGTTTTCTTGTTCGCCATAAATTATATTATTCCAAATTATTTATTTTAATATTATATCCTTGAATTTATCAAGGGTAATCGATAAATCAAACTGTTTTACCCAACTTTGTTCAATTTCAGACAATTTTGCAATCCGATCTCCATTATAATGCAAAAGTTCTTTTATTTTGTTAGAAAAACTTTTTATATCATAAGGAGCTACGATATATCCTAAAGATTCCGGCGGAGAAATTTCCTTTACGCCCCCCACATCAAACGCCACAAAAGGAACGCCAACGACCATCGCCTCTAAAAGCACATGCGGGAAACCCTCTTCTTCTGACGGCATAATAAATATATCTGCTATGCCAAAATAATTTTGGATTTCTTTATTAGGAATAGAATTTAAAAAACGAACTTTTTTTTCTAGTCTAGACTTCCTAATTTCCAATTCAATCTTTTCTCTTTCCGGTCCCCCGCCGACGATTAGTAATACTACTTTCTCGTTTTCCAGGCCCTGTATAATCCTAGGAAGATAATGAGCTCCTTTTCTATTGGATAACCGATGGACAAATAATATAACCTTATCTTTCGGAGAAATGTTTAGCTTTAATTTTAAATCTTGGATAATCTCAAATTGCTTATGGAATTGGTTAACATTGATCCAATTTGGAAGCACTTTAATTTTAGAAAGCCCCAATTGATAATGCTTGGCATATTGATTTTTTAATCCCTCTGTACCGGTTACTAAAAAAGTAACTAAACGATACGCTGCGCGTTCAAATTTTTCCCGAAAATAATTTCTGGAGTAAAGCCACGGTAAACCGCAATTCCAATAAAAAGTTCTTCCTCCTACAAACTTTGAAATTAAAGAGGCGTTAAAGGCGGATAAAAAAGAATAGTGGATGTAAAAATCTCTATAGCCGATCAGCCTGATATAAAAAATAACTAAAAAATTCTCTATAATTCTTAACGGAGTAAATTTAAATTTCTGGATGTAAACCCTATTTGGATCCGCGAAATTCGGCATTCCAGCTCCTTTCTCTATCAATAAAAAAATATCAAAATCTGAAAATAAAACTTTAATAAAATCATATAAATAATTAAAATGGGTTGAGATATCTGGGTCGTATTCAGGGATAACAAAGCAAACTTTCGCTGATTTTTTAAAATTAACCATATCTATGAAACTTCTGATATTTTATCTATGTTTTATGAATAAACTATGGAACAAAATAAACTATGGCACGTGGTATTAATTTCATTCAAGCCAGACACTCCAGAGACAGTAAAACAAGAAATTTGTAATCGTTATCAAACGCTAGATAAAGATTGTGGCGGAGAAGAGGCTGGAATTATTTTTTGGAAAGTTAATTGGAATTTGGATCTTCGTAAAAACGTAGATTTAGTAGAAATAGCTGTCTTTGAAAATAATGATGCTTTTAAAGCATTCCAAGCGCATCCAAAACATAAAGAAATGGCTGATATTATTAAAGGGGTAGCAGATTGGCAAATTGGAGATTTATATCTACCATTTAATGATTAAAATTGAAAAAGCCGCGCTAAAGTGCGGCTTTTTTATTATTTTACTTTTTTAGAAAATTTAAATCAGCTTCCACCATTATTTTAACTAAATCTTTAAATTTAGTTTTTGGGTGCCATTTCAAGATTTTTTTAGCTTTTGAAGCATCACCAGTAAGCGAATCAACTTCTGTCGGACGATAGTACCTCTTATCAATTTCTATATATTTTTTCCAATTCTTTATCCCTATACACCGAAATGCTTCCTCAGCAAATTCTCGGACTGAATGTGCTTCGCCAGTTGCAATTACATAATCATCCGGCTTTTTCTGCTGAAGCATAAGCCACATTGCTTCAACATATTCCGGGGCATAACCCCAATCGCGCTTGGCATTCAAATTTCCTAAATAAATTTTATCCTTTTTACCGAGAGCAATCTCAGCTACGCCCCTAGAAATCTTTTTTGTCACAAAATTCTCACCTCTTCTCGGAGATTCATGATTAAATAAAATCCCATTGCAGGCAAAAAGTCCGTAAGCTTCCCTGAAGTTTTTAGTTATTAAATAAGCAAAAACTTTTGCAACTCCATACGGACTCCTTGGAGAAAATGGCGTTTCTTCATTTTGAATTCTTTGGCGAGAATTTCCAAACATTTCCGAAGAAGAAGCCTGATAAAATCTGCATTTAATATGGGATTCCTTTATTGCCTCAAGAAGCCTTAATGCTCCAAGCGCATCAACATCCGAAGTGTATTCCGGCATATCAAAACTAATCCCGACGTGACTTTGCGCTCCAAGATTATATATTTCATTAGGATCAATTTTAACAATCAATCGCGCCAAATTACTCGAATCGGAAAGATCGCCATAATGCAAAAAAATATTTTTCGTACTCTGAAGATTTTTATATATATCAGCTATCCTTTCCCTGTTAAAAGTACTAGACCTTCTTACCAGTCCATGAACTTCGTATCCCTTTGATAAAAGCAGTTCTGCTAAATAAGAACCGTCTTGCCCTGTAATTCCGGTTATAAAAGCTCTTTTTTTCATAAATGAAATATAAGGCAAATCAAAGATTATTTCAAATTAAAACTGTTCCAGTATTTAAGCTTTAAATAACGAGCCAGAGATTTTTTCCAATCAGGCAGATTCTTGACCTTTGAATTTATCAATATAGTATTTCCCGGCTTGCCAATTTTAGAAACATCCTTATATCGGCACGGCTCAAGCCTCTTAGTGTTGATTCTCAAGATACCAGCCATAAAAACTCCTATGTCATATTTAGCCACGGGTTTTTTATAACTATTAAACAAATGATAAATTCCGCTTTTTAATTTTTTATTTTTTAATAAAGCGACCGCACCCCTAACCAAATCTCCTGTCCAGGTTGGAACATTATAATTATCAGTAACTAACTTCATAGTTTTATTCGTGCGCAAAGAATCAATAATGTCTTCAATAAAAGTCCTTCGAAATCCGCCATACATCCAACCAGTTCTTATAATAAAATATTTAACCAAGCTATTTTTTCTTAATTCCTGTTCTACGATTTTTTCTCCTAAAAATTTAGACCAGCCATAAATATTAACCGGCTTAACGTCCGAGTTCTCTTTATATCCCCCCGATGCCTTGCCGCCAAAAATATAAGCAGTGCTTATATGAAAAAAAGCGGTTTTTTTATTTAAAAGTTTCAAAGCACGGGCGATGTTGCCTGGACCAATAGAATTTACCATATATGCGCCTACCGGATCTTCCTCGCATTTATCAATATTTATTTTACCCGAGCAATTTATTACTATATCGGGTTTTATTTTTTTAATAATCTTAAAAATCTGATCAAATTTTGTTATATCACAGCTCTTGGAATCATATCCAAAAACAGAAATTTTTTTTGAAATAAAATAACTAAAAAATTCTCCCCCTAATAATCCGGATTTGCCGAAAACTACTACTCGTATTCTTTTATTTTTCATGGCTAAAATATAATTTGAATAATTGCGAAAAAAATACAAAAAATTCTTTTCTTAATTTTAATTTTGAAACGCCAAACCTCCTATCGTGAAATTTTACCGGCACCTCTCTTATAGATCCTCCAGCCCTATAAACCCTCCAAACAGTCTCAAAAAGCATGAAATTATCCCTGCTTTTAACGCCAAGATTTTTCCAAATCGAATTTTTTATACCCCGGCAATCAGCTGAAAAATCACTTACTGGAATGAAAGTAACAAAACGCAAAAAAATATTGCCGAATTTACTGATTAATTTCTTTTTCAAAATATTGGAATTTGGCGCCTCGTAATAAGAGCCCTTCAAATATCTGGAGCCTAAAACTAAATCATAGGTGCCGAGCATTAATTTATCTGCTATTTCTTTAATGCCATCAAAAGAAAAAGACAGGTCGGAATCGCAAGAAATTATATATTCTCCTTTGGCCGAGTTATAGCCAGCAATCAAAGCGGATCCGATGCCCCCTAATCTATTTCTTTTAACTAAAAAAATATTGAGGTGTTCTTTTTGAAATTTTTGTATTTCTTCAATGGTGCCGTCAGTGGATCCGTCGTCTACAATAATAATTTCTATAATTAATCCCTTAAAAATATTAATAATAGTCGGGATTAAAATTTTAATATTATCCTTTTCATTATAAGTCGGAAAAACGAAAGAAAATGTTGGAGCGGGCATATTTTATTTTTGAAGCTTATTTAATTTAAAAAAATCTTTAAAAACTGAAATTATGTAACTTATATCAGCACTCTTCAATTGAGGATGGCATCCTATATAAAATCCATTTTTCCTTACAAAAGTTGCAATTGGATATTTTGGCTCCAAATCTCCGAATATTTTTTGATAAATAGGCTGATTTAAAAGCGGGAATAATGGACGAGTTTCAATATTCCAGCTCTCCAGCCAATTTACCAATTCAATCATATTAATTTTCTTATTAATTACGGTAATCGGAAACATCATAAATGCATGTTCTGCCCCACGTGGTATATATGGCAGCTGCAAAAAATCGCTAAATTGAGCAAGGCCATTTAATAACATTCTGGCATTCTTCTTTCTTGCTGTAATATTTTCTTTCCATTGAGCCAATCCAGCTAAGCCTAAAGCGCCCTCAAATTCAGTAAGTCGATAACTGTATCCGATATCAATAAAAGAAAAGCGGCGGCTTATAATTTCTTTCATTTCCCCCCCGCTCTTATTTTTATCATCATCTATAGAAAGATAAATAGAATCTCGTCCATGATTAACTAAGCTCCTTAATTTTATAGCAATTTCTTTATCATTAGTTAACACAAGCCCGCCCACTCCCGTAGTCAAAAGATGGGCCACATAAGTAGAAAAACAGGCAATATCGCTTAAAGAACCAACCATCTCGCCATCCCGCTTTACAAACATTGTTTCGCAGGAATCTTCTATAACTCTTAATTTATGCTTCTTTGCAATTTTCATTATTGCTTTCATATTCGCTGGTAGGCCACAAAGATTCACCGGCATAATTGCCCTGGTTTTTTTAGTAATCTTTTTTTCAATATTTTTAGGATCAATATTATAAGTACGCTTGTCTATATCAACAAAAACCGGCTTTAAATTATTTGAAAGAACAACATTAGAAGTGGCAATAAAAGTAAGCGCCGGAACCAAAATCTCATCACCATCCTGCCAGCCATCAAACGATTTTAGGGCATGAACTGCAACCTGCAAAGCACTGGTACCGCTATTTACAGATATGCCAAATCGCCTATTGTGGATTTCTGCAAATTTTTTTTCAAAAGATTTTAAAAAGGGGCCATAACTAAGCCTGCCAGTTTTTAAGACCTCATTTACATATTTTTTTGTGATAGGAGTTGCTGAAAATCCTCCCACTCCTAGTTGTTTTTTATATTTTATAATTTTCATTAAGATGAATTTTATTATAATTTATCTTTGATTAATCCACAATTCGTTTATAAATACTGTAATGTCCTACTATTTGTAAAAGTTGGTAATTCTTTAGTAAAATTTCTTTTTCTCCCGATAAAAAATGGGATGTTTCCTCTCCGGATCTTAGAATAAAAAATTTTGGAAATGGATTATAAAAAATAGGATTTTTCCCGATAAAAGGAACACCCAACATGCGATAAGTTTGATATTTCCTTTCGGCTGGCACAAAAGCGCCAATTTCTGGAACATTAAAAATGCCAATGGTATTATTTTTAAATTCTGTATTTACTAAACTAATAACTACCTCCTCACTATCCGAGTAAAATATCTTGGCGCTAGTAAATAAATAATAGGTTTGAAAACTAATTAAGCCGAAAATTATCAAATAAAAAAGTATTTTCTTTTTTATGGATTCTAATAGAAGATTTCTTAAGGCCAAAACTAAAAGAATAAAGGTAAGGAGATCAGCTGCTATTAAATAACGGAGCCAGCCCGGACTTTTAAGATAATATAAAAAGGCGAAAAAATTATAAATGATTGCAAACCAAAAAAATTTCTTATAAATAAAATCTTTGGGGTTCCGCCTGAAATAATCAAATAAAATAATTGCAGTAAATAATCCAAAATAAATAATAGTATAAGTCCTTGGAATAGCGGAAAAATTAGCTAAAAAATTGACTGCCGGAGAAATATTGGCGCCAAAAGGATTTTGAAAAAGATTAATCACTCCTTGCCAGTCCGCTAAAGAAAAAATATTTGGCATGACAAACCAAATTCTTAATAAAAACAGCGGGAGCATTCCGGCGAAAATTTTTAATCCGTTCTTCCAAAAATTATCCCGCTCTAAAATAAGCAAAATTAAAATTGCCGGTAAAGCTGAAATATAAACCGACGGCTTGGCAGAAATCGCTAAGCCAAATAATAAACCACTGATAAAATAAGAATTTTTCCAGAAAATCCAATATAACGCCCAAAGCAAGAAAACAAATCCTGGAATTTCCCCCATAACCGTACGGCCATTATCATGAAACGATGCAAAAGTAGCGATTAGAATTGAAGCAGCTAAAGCCGCTTCTTTTCCAGCCATTTTTTTAACAAAAATAAAAATTGATGTGAGCGCAATCGCTATCCAGCAAAGCATGTAAGCCCTAGCTTGAACTGAGCCAAATCCAAAAATACTAAAAAAAATGCTCAGAGGAAGAGAAAGTGGGTAGCCAGATGCCTGATAAAAACGAGTTAATCCGGAAAACTCTCCTGGAGCAACTGAAGTGTCTAATTTTCCAAAATCAAGAAAATTCTTAGCAAATTCAATATTAATCCCCTCGTCATACCAAAGCCTAGGCTTAGTGGTTAAAGCCGGCAAGGAAACAATTACTATGCCAGTTAACAATAAACAAAAAATAATTTCTGAATAATATTTTTTTAAAAAGTTTTCAATCATTTGATCCTTCAATTTTTTCTTAAGTAAACCTCTGCTTCATCAAAAAAATTAACTGGAATTACAAAATCCAATACCTTAGGAAGCCGCCAATCTGGTTTTTTAAATAATCGCTTTAATAAATAAGAAAAAGATAAATATTTCCAATGCCATCTTTTTCTAACTAATGAATATCCTAATGGTAGATAAATATTCGCTAATGATTTAAAAGTAAAATAATTCAAATGAGAGGGCACCAAGGCATGCCATCTTTTGCCAAGTAATTTAGCCACAAACGAATCAATAATTGGAATAGTAAATACAAACAGGCCTCCTGTTTCAAGTTTTTTATGCACCTTTATAAAAATTTCCTTTGGGTCTAAAGCATGCTCAATAAAATCAAAAGCGGTGATTGCACCAAATGGTTTAGGAGCCGCTTCTTCAAGCGACTCTTCGTCTTGAAAAACTTGAGGCAAATTTAATTTATCTTTGGCAAATTTAACCGATTCATTGGAAATCTCCAACCCCCAAACATCCAAACCTGCTGATTCTGCTTCAGCTAAGAAAAATCCTGGACCGCAACCGATATCCAATAAATTTTTCATATCCGGATTTAAATATATTATTTTTTCTAATACTCGCCGAAAGGCCTTGCGTCTTCCGATTACATCTCTTAAATAAACAATATCCAACGACTGCCTAGCATAATATTTATTTAACGCAGCTTCAATATTAAAACGATCAACAAAATATAAGTCACAATTAACGCAGTGATATATATTTCCATAAAGGCCAATATTAGACTCAGTAATCTGATAATTAGTATTTTTTAATATCCCCATCAAATCATCAGACCCCCTTAAAAAAATAAGTGACTGCTGTTTTTGGCAATTCGGGCAAGATTTTTCACAATATTGAATTTCAAATTGGCCCAGCAAATAACGAAACATTACTGATAAAATATTAAGTCCGTATTGAACGCTGCGCCAAAATCCAATCATAGAAGCTTCAGAAAAATACCTGGTTGTGATAGGAATTTCTTTAATTTTCATTCCTGCTACTTTCATCTGAACAATAATTTCCGTATCAAAAACAAAACCGTCAGAATTCAAATATAGCGGCAATTCTAAAACTCTTTTACTATAAGCTCGAAAGCCAGAGTGATACTCAGTTAAATTCATCTTCAAAACTAAATTTTCCAGTAAAGTCAAAAAAATATTGGCAAAAAATTTCCAATAAGGCATGCCGCCCAAAAGAGCATTCCTCTTTACATACATCCGAGAACCGAATACTGCATCGCATTCACCCATAGCAATTGGCTTAATCATTTCTGGAATAAAAGATGGGTCATATTGGAAATCCGGATGCAGCATTACCACGATATCAGCGCCTAATTTTAAAGCTTCTCTATAACAAGTCTTTTGATTTCCGCCATAACCAAGATTTTTCTCATGAACAAAAGTTTTTAGTCCCATTTTTTTTGCAACTGCCACTGTGTCATCGCGACTCAAATCATCCACTAAAATAACATCGTCTACCCAATCTTTTGGTATAGCAAATAAAGTCTTTTCTAAAGTTTTAGCGGCATTATAAGCCGGCAAAACCACAATAACTTTTTTATTATTTATCATGTTATAATAATGATTCAAATTTCCCCGATTTACAAATATAATATATAATTTATAATCAACCTATCTCTAAAATAAAAAGCTTTAAATTTATGGATGCTCTTATACAAGAAGACATTAAAAATATCATTGATTCTATCAAAAGGGAAGCACCTGCTTTTGATGGAAAAACTATTCTGATTTCTGGCGGCGCGGGCTTCTTGGGGAATTATTTAGTCGCCACATTTCTTCAATTAAATAAGGAAGTTTTAAAAAATCCCTGCAAAGTGATAATTATGGATAATTTTATCACTGGCTCCCAAAAAAATTTAATTTTCGCCTCTGAAAATAATCCTAATTTTAAACTTATTGAACACGATGTCAGGAAACCTATTCCAACGAATATTGATGCCGATTACGTAATTCATGCCGCTGGTTTAGCCTCCCCTTTTTACTATAAAAAATTTCCAATCGAAACTATTGAGGTGGCTGTAAACGGCACTAAAAATTTTTTGGAATATACAAAAGAAAAGAAAGTTAAAAGTATGCTTTATTTCAGTTCCAGTGAAATTTATGGGGATCCAGATCCTAAATTTATTCCTACACCCGAGGAGTATTCCGGAAATATTTCTCCTATCGGACCCCGAGCTTGCTACGATGAATCCAAGCGCTTAGGCGAAACTCTTTGCGTAACTTACCACCAACTATATAATCTTCCAGTTAAAATAGTCCGTCCATTCAATGTCTATGGTCCAGGAATGAAAGTGAATGATTACAGGGTAATACCAACTTTTATGGTTAAGGCTATTAACGGAGAAAATTTACCAGTTCATGACAAGGGAAATCAAACTCGGACTTTTTGCTATATAACTGATGCCATCCAAGGATTCTTTAAAATATTAGTTTCTGGTAAAAATGGCGAGGTTTATAACGTAGGTAGGGATAATGAAGAAATCAATATGAATGATTTAGGAAATATCATAACTAAATTAGCGGCGACTAATTCTAAAGTACAGCTTATTAATTATCCAGAATCCTACCCAGCCGGAGAGCCAAAACGCCGATGCCCAAATATTACAAAAATAAAAAGAGATTTGGGTTTTAACCCCACCGTAGATTTAGAAACTGGATTAGCAAGAACCTTGGTTGCCTACCGCTCCGTCCTTCAAGCACAAAAATAAAATATGGGTGTTTTGAGTTAATTCCTAATCAATAAATCGGGTTTTAATAATCGTCCATAAAATCAAAAAACCGTGCTTCCAATTGATTTTTTTACCCTGCTCGTAATCTCTTGGATAGTATTTAATTGGCACATCAATAATTTTATAGCCTTGTTTTAAAAACTTACAAAAAAGCTCATTGTCATAATCAAAATTATTCGTTTTTATATTAATTGAATCAAGTAGTCTTTTGGTAATGGCCTTATAACACCCCTCATACTCTTCGGCATTATTCCAATAAAGCCAATTCGTCGTCCAAGTAATTGCATTATTGCCAAGCCAATGCAGCCAATAAGCGACTGTGGTTCGGCGAGAATCATTTTTTGGCTGAATACGGACTCCATTAGTAACCTCTGTTTCGCCCCGTAAAATCGGCGCGATCATAGCCCCATAATCATTGGGATCATATTCTAAATCTGCATCTTGGGGTATTAGTAAGTCTCCAGTCGCAGCTTTAAATCCAGTTTTCATCGCTCCGCCCTTGCCAAGATTTTTTTCGTGGAAAATATAGCGAATATCCGTAATTTTCTTGAGTATTTCCCTAGTGCCATCTTTAGAACCATCATCCACCACAATAATTTCTTTTACTACGCCATTGAGATTCACAGCCTTAACTCGTCGGATAATTTCTTCAATGGTATTTTTTTCATCATATGCCGGAATAACTATTGATAATTTATGCATAATATAAAAATTCTAAGCCATTTCAGCTGCAAGTAAATTCGCACGCAAAAGAGAATCAAAAGTTCCAGCATCGGTCCATTCTGATTTTAAAATCTGAAAAGTCATCTGATTCTTCTTAATATAAGAATTATTAACGTCAGTTATTTCCAACTCCCCCCTTCGGGATGGTTTAATTTTTCGGATAATATTAAATACCTGCTCGTCATAAAGATATATACCGGTAACCGCCAAATTGGATTTCGGCTTAGCTGGCTTCTCTTCTATTCTGGCTACTTTCTTTTTATTAATTTCTGCCACGCCAAATCGGTTAGCATCTAGAACTGATTTTAAAAATATTTTTGATCCATTTTTTTGTTGTTTAAAATCTTTAACTCCCTTTTGAATTTCTTTAGAATCCATAAAAACATTATCCCCTAAAATAACAGCAATTTTTCCGTTATCAGCAAAATCATCGGCTATAGCCAGCGCATGGGCAATGCCACCGGCATTTTCCTGTACCTCATAAGACAGATTTACTCCAAATTTTTTTCCAGAACCAAGTAAATTTACAAAATGCCCGGCATGCCCCCGTCCAGAAATAATAAGAATATTTTTAATTCCGCATTGGATCAATGTTTCCAGCGGCCAATAAATCATCGGTTTTTTATACACCGGCAAAAGATGCTTATTAGTAACTAAAGTAAGGGGGCTTAGCCTTGTGCCGTTTCCGCCGGCAAGAATTACACCTTTCATTTTATTTTATATCTTAATATGCTTATTAATTTCGCTACTCTTCTTTAGAACATTATTAAACCATTGCAGGTTTTCTTTATACCAACTTATTGTTTTTTTCAACTGCTTTTCAAATGAAAATTTGGGCTGCCAACCCAAAAGCCTTAATTTTGAAGAATCGACGGAATATCTCCGATCGTGTCCTGGCCGGTCTTTAACAAAAGTTATTAAATTATTGGATTTATCTAATATCTTTAGTATTCTATCAGCAATTTCTAAATTAGAATATTCTTCGCTTCGAGAAATCGCATAAACCTCCCCTGTCTTAGCTTTCTGAAAAAGAGTTAAAATAGCTGAACTATGGTCATCTACATAAAGCCAGTCACGGACATTTTTCCCATCGCCATAAAGAGGCAGGGGCTTATTTTGCATTGCCCTTAAAGCAAAAAAAGGAATCAGCTTTTCTGGAAATTGCCTTGGACCGAAATTATTTACCGAATGGGAAACAATCATCGGCAACCCATAAGTCCTAAAGTAAGACCGAACTAAAAGATCGCCGGCCGCCTTAGAAGCCGCATATGGAGAATTTGGTTTAAATGCTGATTTTTCAGTAAATTTAATTTTAGAATTAAGGCTTAAATCTCCCCAAACTTCATCAGTAGAAATCTGTATAAATTTTAAAATTTTTGGCGACTGGCGCAACGCCTCCAGCAAAGACTGAACCCCTAAAATATTAGTGCGGACAAAATCTGGAGCGCCGCCGTGGATAGACTTGTCTACATGAGTTTCTGCGGCGAAATTGACCGCTAAATCAGCCTTTTTCATTAATCCTGCAACAAGCTTAGTGTTATTGATATCCCCCCTTATAAAGCTGTAATTTTTAAGATTAATCTCCTTTAAATTATCTTTATTTCCGGCATAAGTTAAAAGATCTAAATTAATAATTTTAGTTTTTTTAAAATTATCCAAAATAAAACGGATGAAATTAGAACCCATAAAACCACATCCGCCGCAGACTAAAATTGTTTTATTTTCTAAAAATTTATTTAAAGTGGGCATATTAGAAATTATTAACTTTATCAATAATCCGGCCAAAATTTCTTAATATGTCAAAAGTGCTGTTTACAAACAATAACAATGCTAAATATAAAGCCGGTTTCCAATATATACGCTTATTTAAAAATTCGCTGAATCCATAACCGGCGAAAACTGCAAAAAATGGATAGACTAACATTCGATATCTTGTTTCCACAATAATGCCAATAATTGCGAGTGGCATCATTACAAGCATTGTCAGAAAAAATTTGGCTAAGTTCTTTTCCCTAACCTCCAAATTTTTAATCTGGCTAATTCCCCAAAATCCAAAGATAAAAAGCGCAATTGAATAAATTGCCGATAAAACTAAAGTGATAATTTTATCCCATCCCCGAAGATGGAACCAAAATCCGGTCGGCCGGGCAAAGCTGAAATAAATAGAAATTCGATAAATGGTCAATTTTAAAAATTCTAGCGGATTATTTAGGATAAATTTTATAGCATCATCCGTAGCTAGCTTATTGATCTGAACTCCATTTAATCCCGCTGGATAATGATTCAAAACCGAAAAATCGCCCTGTTCTCCGCTTGCTCCCAAATGATTGCCAGTCAATAAATTAAATCCGGCAGCGGCATTAGTCGGTAAAAAAACGCCATAAACTTGATAATTTCTTATAATCCATGGCAAAAATAACGCAATAATCGTAATGCCTGCCAATAAAAAATGTTTCCAATTTTTAGATATTAAAAAATAAGCGGCAACTGGAAAAAACAAGAACAAGGCCGGCGCTCGCACTAAAGTGGCTAATCCGATAGCTAATCCCAGCAATATAGCCGAAATCCAAGATTTTTCTTCAGCATTATAATATCGGCAAAATAAATAGCTGGTTAAAACGATAAGAAAAATTCCCAAAGTTTCAGTCATTAACATTCCCTGCATTGTAATTAAATCAGGAGAAAAACCGACTAAAGCTGCGGCAATTATTCCAATAAGAAAATTCCAATGATTCTGAAAAATCTCCTTAGTAGTTAAAAAAATCAATAAAGCTGTCATCGCCATAAGCAATGCCTGAATAATCCAAACTGCTTCATAGCTATGGCCAAAAATATAATAAATAGCCGCCAAGAAAATTTCATATCCCGGCCCAACTCGAATAATAGAATTATCTTTCTCGGGCGAAACGCCCGAAACTTCTAAATAACCATTTCCACGGACAATATTCCAAGCTATGCTGTCATAAGCGCGCGCATCTGCGGCGGTCGGAATTCGAAAATAAAAAGAATAACCCAGAGAAATGAAAAAGGTAATTGCCAAAAGGCCCGATAAAATTATTTTTTGATTATTAAAATTTTTCATAAATTGCCGCTACTCTTTTATCCCATGTATAATTTTTTACTTTATTATAAGCATTTGCAGCTAATTTTAGCTGTAAATCTTTCTCTCCAGAAAGAAAAGATATCGCTTTAGACAAATCCTCTGGCTTATTCGGTTTTACTAAAAAAACTTCTTCCTCGCCTACTACCTCTCGGATCGATGGCAAATCCGAACTTATAATGGGTCGCTGAACCGCCATATATTCAAATAATTTTAGCGGTGAAGTATGCCATACAGATATAGCATTCCCGGATTTATTAGGTAAAACCAAAATATCCGCTGCTTTTAAATACCAAATCACCGATTGATGAGGTATGAAATATTTTAATAAAATATTCTTAAGCGGATACCGATCTTCTAATTGCTTCATCTCCTCTTCGTTATGGGCGCCGACACCTACAAAAAGATAATCATTCCCAAAAGACTTAGCTGCTTCCAATAGAACATCAACCCCCTTCCAATCATAAATAGAAAAACTTCCGGTATAAACTACTATTTTTTTATCCAATGGCAAATCTATTTTTTTTCTGGCGGTTTCCTTGGAAATATTCTGGTCAAATTCTTCCAAATCTACACAGTCCGGAAATACCAAAATTTTATTTCCGGGAACTCCGGCGCCGGCTATTTCCTTTTTCAAAAAATTATTGAGCATTACAATCAACTTTGCTTTCTTAAAAAAATATTTATAGGTAGAACTGATTTTTTCAGGCAAGTGATGTATTTCTAAAATAAAATTAGAAAAAAATAATCCAGATAACGGCTCTCGAGTGTATAAAACGTCGTATCTTTTAAAAAATAAATAAAATTTTGCCGACAATAAAAAACTGATGGTAGTAATTACAAATCCCAGCTTACCAACCGGCCATTGAAGTAAATCTAAATTGGGCAAAGTCCGAATTTTAAAAATTTTTTTGGCCTGATGATAAACAAATGGATCTTCATTTAAACCGTCAAAACGCCAAGGGATCAGCAGTTCCACTTCAATTCCTCTTTTGGCAAATGCCTCAGCCATTTTCATGATCTGTACTCCGTGCGCTCTTTTAGTCGGAATACGGAAGTTCGCAAGGTAAACTAATTTCATTTGGAAAAATCCTCATTTGGATTTGCGGAAGCATGATTAGTTTTAATTTCTGGAAAACCCAAGCCGCTTTCTTTAGTAATTTTATTTTTTAAAGCTACCCGTTCGCTATTGATATCTCGTAGCAATAAAGCCCTCCTACCCACTTCTTCCAAACCCAATTTCTTCTCCTTTCCCTGGCGAATATCCGCTTCTAAATCCCAACAACGCCCATTAATCTTATAAAGGCCTTCCAGCCATTCTTTTTTAACCTCAATATTTTTTTTATGAAAATCTTCAATAGCAGCGCTATAAGCCGCAAATTCCCTCTGTAATAACGGTTCAGCATTTTTTTGGACAGGAGAAAGCCGCTCGATTTTTAATCGTACAATTGAATGGCGGTCTAATATTTCAGAAAGCGGCATTTCCATATATTTAAAACAAGGAATTAATGCATTTAGATACTTCTCAAAGAATATCATATCCTTACGACTCAAGAGGAATTAATCTCTTATACTGGTCCATATTTTATAAAATATCCAATAAAAACGCCCCAACCTTAGTTGGGGCGATTAACTTAAGCTTTCGCAATTGGAGGCGTGGCAGCATCAGTCTTATAAACGAATCTACTAAATAGCCATCGACGCGCTTCTCCGCCTAATGCATTAAAGAACTTCCAGGAATCCAAATCAAAGATTTTTTTCTCCTGTATTCGTTTCGCGAATTCATCGCTGGACGGGAAAAAACAGAAGTAAAGAGGATTGTCGCGGATTCCCGGCGGAAGATTATCCGCCGAACATCCTAAACGAGCTGCAAATTCTATTTTCCATTTTTCTGCCCGCTCTCCATAGCCACACTCTTTTAAGTGCGCCTCAGTAAGTTCTCCAAGCTTGGCAAATGTCCAATCTTCTTTAGGAAGACTTGTCCATTTTTCTCCAAGTTTCCAGCCTTGCGGAACTTTAGAAAGCCAGTTGAAGAGTCTCTGCAGGCGGGAAGTCTGATCACAATAACGGGTATTTTCTTCATCATTCATGAATTGAATTTTACAAAGCGATTCCGGCTTTATGCCGATCAAGCTTTCATCTCGGTAATAAACATCAGAAACAAGAGATTCATTCTCTCCTGGCTTGGCGAACATCTTAAGAAGCGGGCTTTCAAAACGTTGTGTCTTTTTCTCTTCAGATATCTTTCTTGCTATAGGTTCAATAACGGATTTTGCTGTTTCTGAATGCCGAAGCTGACTGTAGTCAAAATAGAATACTTCATCCAAGTCATCATTATTCCCAGTATAGAAACCGAAGTTATGGGCAATTTTACCCATATTAGTTTCTCCAAAGGGAGCGAGAATTGACGACCAGCTCATTTGTGGGCAAATCTCGCAGTTCAGTTTCAAAGTTGAAAGGTCTGTTTTTAGATTTGAGAATGGAATCTGTAAAATCTGTTCTGTCCTAAGAGTCAATCCGAAATCCATGATCTTCTTACACCCCTCTACAATCAATTCATGGGGCATCGGACGCAAAAGGACAAACTCCCGCAAGAAATCATCGCCAGACTCAATAGCAAGTGTAATGCCGCTACAAAGCCCTTCACGGAAAAGTTCTAGCCTGCGCAAACCGACATCTCCCTTTATAAGTTCCAAGCGGATTTGGCAGTGCCAAGGTATTCCAACTTCTTTTTTCCAGCGACGGGAAAATTCGGTTAGCCAATCTATCCTATACCCGAAAATATCATCCTGAAAATAAAACATCTCTGCACCCCATTCATCCCGCACATGCACCGCCTCTCGTATGATGTCATCTATCGGACGCACGCGGAAAACTTTCTCAAATCCGCCATACATCTCATTTAAGTGAGGCGAATTACAGTAGCTGCAGTGAAAGGGGCATCCAGTTGAACCCATAATGCTCTTGATCGGACTTGCGCCTAGATCTGGATAGCGGTGATAAACAATATCGCGCCCCGCAGATGGCAGAGGAAAGTCTTCCACCCTAGGCTGTGTGTCAAAAAAAATCCGCGGCGATGCTTCAACAATTCCTGGCAATGAAACTCCGGTAAGTATCTGCCGTAAAATCCTGAAGCTTTCTCCTTTTGCAACTGCATCAGCATGCCCCGCGCACTCTTCAGAAAAATAAGTTGCGTGAGGACCGCCGATTGCGACCTTAACGCCCATTTTGCGGATTATGTCCGCTGCTCTGAAAGTCTGGAGATGCGCCCCTGTCCAGGTGGAAAAACCAACCCAGTCAGGCTTAAAAGATTCTATTTCTTCAAAAAGCGGCTGGAAATTGAAATCTTCATGCAAGAAGATCCTTACGTCTAATCCAAGCTCTTTTGCGATGCCTGCTAAATGCATTACGCCAAGCGGCTCAATAATGTATTTTTTCATCACGAGAATTATGCGCTTCTGCATTGGTCGCTCCTTTATTATTTTGTAAGTAAATGAACTGGGTATAGCTTACTATTTTTTTAAAAAAATGTCAAAAATTAAATAACCTATCGCGTGGATATTTTTATGACTGATCCGTATTTAAAATCTTCTTATATAAGATGAGGGTTTCTTCCACATGCTTTTCCCAGGTGAAAATTTTTGCTCTAATTATCCCCTTAACCACCATCTCTTTTCTTAAATTCTCATTTTCTACTATTTTTCTCATTGCATTCATTATTTCTTCAACTTTATACGGATTTATTAATATTGCCGCTCCTCCGGAAACTTCTGGCAAGGAAGTCGAATCAGAAGTAATTACTGGAATACCGCAACTCATCGCTTCCACAACTGGTAAACCGAAACCTTCATTTAAAGAAGGGAATACCAAAGCGGTTGCTCCGCAATAAAAAGCTGGCGAATCTTCCAATGACACATAATTAATGAATAAAATATCACTGGAATATTTTGAATTAAGCGCTGTTCCATGGACTTCTTTGGCTCCATAAGAAGTCCTTCCGATAATTATTAATTTTTCTTTAATTGAACGGGAATCGCGTAATAAAATATAAGCCTCAACTAAACGTTTAACATTCTTATGCGTTTGCAATCCCCCAAGATAAAGAAAATATTTTTCAAAATTAACATTATATTTTTTAAGCGTTTGACGCACAACATTTTCCGACAACTGGCGGTAAATCGGATCAATGCCGTTATAAATTGTAAAAACTTTTTCCGGTAAAATATGATAATCGTAAATCGCCTCTTTATTTCCATATTCAGAGACTGCGATAGCTGCATCCATATGATGATTAAAATGGCGTAGAAAAAAATTAAAAAATAAATTAGGAATCGTAAAAATGTGGGGCGCCCGCTCCCCAGTTCCTCCATGAACGGTAACCACAGTCTTCTTTGTCGGTATCCACCAAAAAAATGGATATGGGCGATTTACCAGCCAATGTACTATATCAAATTTTTCCTTAGTAGTCAGACAAAACCAAATAAAAGAGAAAAAATGCGATGCCCATGGTAGTGGCATTAAAGGTATTAAAATTTCGTGCACACGGTCATAAAGCGGATCATCCGGCATTTTCTTATAATGAATAAGGTAAATATCCAACTCCGGATGTTTCAGTAAATTTTCCACTAACCGCCGCCCATAAACCGCACGCTCCGGACGACGGTCAATCACATCAGACATAATAGCAATTTTAATTTTTGAACTGCTCATAATCAATAAAACTCTTAATTAAATTTTTGGTTTCTCTAATACTAAAAACATATTTTTGCCATCCAATGGATATAAAATGCCCAAAATCTTATTTAAAAAAATAATTAGTGGATTTTTATAATGCTTATTCATTACCCACCATAGGTGATTATATGTTTCAATGTATAATAATTTATAGTTTAAACTTTTGTTTATATCATCTATATCAAATCCCCTATGCACATAATATTCCACTATGCTATCAATTTTAAGTTTAGAAAATTTTTCTTTAATTAAACCCTCGGACAATAATATTTCATTTATTCTATTGGATATCTCATCATATTTATTTTTAGAATCCGAAAAAGGGTTATTTTTTATTTTTAAAAATCCTCGCCTTGTTAATATATCTATAATGGATGACGGATTAAAAAAACATATAAAATTCGATATAAGGTCCAAACGGCTTTATTTTTATAAAATCTCCGATTTGCTTCATGGCCAATTACTAAATATCCTCCTCTTTTTAAAACTCTGTCCACCTCGCCAAGAAATAATTCTGTATTGGGAATATGATGCAAAACAGAATTCAAAGTCAAAATATCAATAGATTTATCTTCAAAGGGTAAAAGCATTCCATTATATTGTTTATAGACTAATTGACACTTAAATTTTTTATTTTCTAAATTTAATTTGCATTGATCTAAGAACTTTTGAGAAATGTCTAAGCAAATAAACTGATCCTTATCAGTTAAATACGGGCCAAGAACTGTTGCTACAAATCCCGTACCGGAACCAACGTCTAGTATAGTCTTTTTCTGATGTGCTGAATTAGCGACTAAAGCTCCAGCAACTCTTTTCCAGCGAGGTGGTTCCAATATTAAGATTTCTTCATGAGAACAATCATAATCTTCTCCTCCTAAAGTATAATAAAGCTCATTTATTCTTAAAACTAATTTATCAGGGTATTCAAGCATATTAAAATTTCTTTTTAAAAAATAAAGATAGGGTTACTTTTAGAGACTCAATAATATCCTCAAATGAACTTTTTGAATTGCCGCTTTCCCGCTCTAAAAAAACAATTGGGATTTCTTTTACTTTCACTCCTAAACGCATCATTTCATATAAAAGATGAATTTTATAAGCGTGGCGCTTGGATAAAATTTTATTTTCATCTAATGGCAACTTATCAAAAAATCCTTTTACTCTGGATAATTTCAATCCCGAAGTATTATCATTGGTTGGTAGGGATAAAACTAATTTAATAAATAAGCTACCAAATTTACTAAGTAATTTCCTATGAAATGCCCAATCTCCGGGGACACCGCCCCCCGCAACATATCTAGAACCGATAACATAGTCATACCCATTGTCCAATTCTGCGATTAAGCGTTTGATATCTTTTGGATCGTGTTGAAAATCTCCATCAAATTCTATAAAAGCATCAGCATTCAAGTGATTTACTGCATATTTCATTCCCGCTATATATGCCATTCCTAATCCCCGCTTTTCTTTTTCTATTATTAGATCTACATTGTGATAAATTTTCTGTTTTTGCTTTATTGCTTCTGCCGTGCCGTCCGGAGAATTTCCATCCACAATTAAGATATGCATTTCATGAGAGGAAATTAGTAAAAATTCGCTTTCCAGCGCATCTATCAGTTCGCCAATAGATTCTTTTTCATTATAAGTTGGGATAATAATAACGATTTTCATTATGGTAATTTATAAATTGCTATGGGCGGACCAAATTCTTTTAGTTGAAAAAGATAAAAAGGGTTGCCGAATAATTGGCCAATTGAAGGAGAATAGTCTTCTTGAAATCTCCCAAAAGATTTTAATAATATGCCAGTATCCGCAATTTTTTGCAATTGCTCCAAATAAGCTGACTCTTGGATATTAATTCCTCCTATAAAAAGATAATTATATTGGTGATCATGGATATATTGTTCAATATTATTATAAAATTCCTGATTATTCACATCGTATAAATTTAAGGCGTGAAAACTCAATTGCTTAGGTAAACTTTCTTCTGCTAAATCTACTTTTCTTAATGATCCCGAATCAATTGCTCTTTGTTCTTTGACGGCTTCTGGAGTAGCCGGCAAGCGAGCCAGCCTCGCATAAACTAAAATTTTGGAATTGGTTGGAATATTATCCTTAATCCAATTTATTAAATGATTGCGCGAATCATTCTGATACATTAAATAGCTTAATCTTAAAGAAAAAATCAGGGGCAGCGCCAAAATAAGCATTAAAAAAAATGATGGGAACCGTCCGCTGATTCTTTTATAAACTTCCGTAAATCCATAAGCTGACATTATTGCCAATAATGGGAAAAGTGGAAGGGTAAACCTATGCTCGTACCGGAAAAATAAATAAAAAATTCCGCTATATGCGTACAAGAAAATAAATACCGGCCAAAAAAAGTTTTTTAAATAAAAGAAAGAGAACATCAGTCCCAAAACCGCAAAAATAATTAAAATTGGCTCAGATAATGCCGCCGGTTTTAAAAATAAAAATGGGCTGGCGGCAATTCCCAAAATTGATTTACCCTCCTTAAAAGTTACATCTCCACGGAATCCAAAGCTTTGCGGATACAAAATTCCCGGCAAAATTGCCAATAAAATAAAAAGTAGTATTCCAAAATAAAAATACTTTTCCTTAATTAAATCCGATAAGCGCCTTCGTTCATAAAATACGTACCAGCAGGCAATTAATAATAACAATAAAATATTAATCATGCTCACGCCCATTCCAATACCAACAGCCAAAATCGCAGCGAAATACCTTTTCCGAAATTCCCAATCTAAATTTAAAAGCCAAAGCACTAATATAATAAAAAAGGATACTGGCAACCAATGCCTGCCATTAGCCGACATAAGAATATGGAATAAACTAGTAGATAAAAAAAAGGCGGACAATAAACCAACAAATTCACTTTTAAAAATATTTTTAGCGACTTTATAAAGCATTGCCACGGAAAAAACGCCTAGCACTACATTTAAAAAACGGGCAATCAAAAAAAACTGGGATAAATCACTGGTAAGATAATAAATAAATTGGTCTCGTCCGCCGCTAAAAAAAAGATATTTTATCCCCAATAAAATTGAGAATGGTAGAAGATATAAATAAGAAAGGTATGGCGGATAGTATAAAACTGTTCGAAATTCCTCTAAATGAAAAACTGGCAATAAAGTTTTTAACTGGATCATTTTTAGCGCTGCCAAAGTAAACGGTGGTTCGTCATCAATCAACCAAAGCGGCAAGCCGTAGCTAATGCCCACAACCCTAACTAAAAAAGCAAAAACTAATATATAAAGAAGAATTAGTTTTGGCTGAAAAATCTTTCCCAAAGTCTCTTTCATATGAATTTATTTTAACATCTTATTAAAACTCAATGAATTTTTGTATCTTTCCAAATATTCCTTTTTTGTGGGCCATTTTTTCAACGATTTTAAGCTATTTTGCTTAAATTCTTCTCTTTTAAGAGGATTTTCTAGTAATTGCAGAATTGCTTCTATAAGCGCTTTTGCATCTCCAACCGGCACTATTCTGCCATCTAAATCATCAACTAATATTTCTCCAGCCAAACCAACATCAGTCATAACAACCGGCAATCCAGCTGCCATTGCTTCTATTGCTGTCCGGCCATATCCCTCATAATTGGAAATAAGCAAAAATAAATCAGAGGTTTTATAGTAAGAAACCAAATCATCTGTCCATGGCTCAAACTTTACATTATCAACAACATTTAACATTCGACATTTAACTATTAACTTTTCTTTTTCTGGCCCATCACCGACAATCAACAATAGCATTTTACTTTTTACTTTTGACTTTAAACTTAGTTCTTTCATTGCCTCAATCGCCATTCCAATATTTTTTTCTTTACTTAGCCTAGATGCCATTAGAATTATAAAATCATAATCCGGATATTTTTTATGGAGATCAGCTTTTATTTTGGCAGATTGGATTTTCTTAATATCAACAAAAATCGGCAATACAATAACATTTGACATTTGACCTTTGACATTCGACTTAAGTGACTGTTTTATCCTTTCCGAAACAACGCGAATGCCATCTGCCTTCGGTAATAAAAATTTAGCCAGCATCAATTGAATTTTATTTTTTAACGACTCTTGCCCAAAATAAGGGCTGAAAATATCAGTGTGAACTTGCAGCTGAAGCGAGGTTTTTAAAAAAAATTTCAACAGCCAGCCAGCCAAACCAGATTCAAAAGGATCCTGGCAAGTAATCATATCTGGTTTCCATGAATTCCATGAATTTACAATTTTATAAATATCCCAAAGATAAAATAATTTAACTTTGTGATTTGTAGGATAAATAAAAATGTTCCCGCCCAATTGAAGATTGCTATTTTCATCTGCGGCATTACTAAAAACAATAATTCTTAACTCGTCATAAAGCTGCCCATATTCTTTAATTCTTTTTTGAGCTTCCGAATTATCTTTAAAAAGATTCCTTTCAGAACCAATTGTTAAAATTTTCATTTTAATAAATTTAAATATTCACTGGCTAAATCCTGCCAGGTCTTTTGATAAGAAATCTCAGAAATAAATTTTTGATAGTTGTAATATGTATTTTTATCTAGCAGCCTAAGGGCGGCCGAAAAAAAACTGTCTTCTTTCTTCGGATCGGCATACATAAGTCCGGGAAATTGTTCTTTTATTCCGGTTTCTTGGGTAATAATGACGGGCTTGTCTGCGCCTAAACACTCCAGGGCAAAATTAGGGCTAACTTCAGATAAAGAAGGCAAAATGCAAAAATAAGAGCTTATAATTTTAGCAGCTACAGCCGATTTGTCTGCTACGGGGCTTATCTTAACTTTCCCATCTAATTTTTCCGATTTAACCATTTTTTCAATCCGCTTTTTTTCCGGACCGTCGCCAACTAATTCTAAAGATAGGTTTTGATTATAAGGCAGCAGGCGCTTAAAAATTTTCAACAAAAAATCTAAATTCTTCAGTTTTAAAAAACGCCCTGCCCACAAAATGGTTTTTGCAATATTTTCGGGCTGGATCTTGCCCGCTTCTTTTTTAAAAACATTGCTCGCTACAAAAGTTTTGTCGGGATTTAATCCGTAATGGGCTAAAAATATTTCTTTTTGAAAATCGGTGGTAAAAACAACCGCACTCGCCCCTTTTAAAGTAAAAGTTATCAAGCGATTCAAAAAAGGAAATCTTTTATGAAGATTTTTTTTATAAAATTCAGTCAAAGTAACATTGCCTTGCCCAAACTCAACGAATTTTTCCCATAAAAAATCCCCCCCCATCCGAATAATCACTTTTTTATTAAATAAAATTCCTGCTATAACTGCTGGCAAACCAGCACCCAAAGAATCCATAGCTAATAAAGCGTCTGATTCCTTAACTTGAATCAATAATTTAAAAAGATAAATTAACTGCCGAATTCCAGAAGGCCACAACCGGGAAACGCCAAATATTTTATAATCGCTGCTTTTTAAAAACCCTTTGCCGTAAGTAAGTACCGTAACTTTTTTTCCGAATTTTAAAAATTCTTCTGCCAATTTCTGGCTGTAAAGCGCGGGACCGCCTATATCCGGCGGGAAAATTCCAGTTGCAATTAAAATTCTTTTTGACATAAATTATTAAAAATTGATTAAGCGATCAAAAATATTTTTAAATAAAATCGCAATTTTATCCCAAGAATAATTTTCTCTGATTAAAACCTGGCTGTTATGGATAACCTTCTTTCGAAGTTCCGGATCCCGTAAAGCCTTAGAAATTTTATCTGCCAAATCTTTTGGATCATTAACTTTCACATAAAAACCAGTTTCGCCATCCTTTAAAAAATCCACTATTCCGCCTACTGGAGTACCAATTACCGGAATTCCGGCAGCCATCGCCTCTAAAAAAGAACTCCCCAATCCCTCAGAACGCGAAGGCCTTGCAAAGAGATCTGAAACTTTCAAATACAAGGGCAAGTCCCGCTGGGGAATCTGCCCCAAAAAAATAACATCGTTATCAACTTTTAACTTTTTACATTGGGATTTCAGCTTATCTTTTTCCGGCCCGCCTCCGATAACCAAACATTTAATATTCAACATTTTACTTTTACAAATCGCAATAGCTTCAATCAAAACATCCACTGCATTTTTATAAACCAGCCGGGAAGTAGTAATGACGACATACTCATCTTTCAATCCTAAATTTTCACGGATTGCCTTTAATTCCGCATTGCTATATTTGGTGCTGAATAATTCCAAATCTACTCCATTAGGAATAACCTCTATGGGCGATTCAGCGCCTCTTTTTTTTACAAACTCTTTTAAATAATTGCTGATTACTTGTATATAATCAGCATTTTTAATAATTCTTTTTCCTAAAAATCCCACCAATCCAAATTTTCCCAAAACCATATGCCGCTCCGAATCGCCTTCTTGAATAGTTAAAAATAATGGCACTTTTGGATGCTTTAATTTAAAAAATAAAGCTGCAACACCGCCATAAGAAGCCATGACTGCCCAAATTGCGTCAAAACGTTCCCGCTGATGCAAATTTTCTGCTTCAGCTAAAGCTTTAAAAATATAAAAAATCTTGCTCCAAATTCGGCCATATAATTTGCCAGATCTGCTTCCCCTCCCTAGCCGAAAAATTTCGACATTGCCATTTCGTTCTTTTGGGGACCAGCTTCGATTAAATTTATAGGTAAAAATAGTAAAATTAAGACCCAAAAGCCGCTTTATTACCTCTCTTATGGCTATTTCAGCGCCCCCCTCAAAAGGATGATAAGCAAACGAGAAAACGGCTATTTGAGGATTTTTATTAAACATACGAGTTATAATTATATTATATAACTAATAAAATGATAAAAGTTCTCTATATAATTACAAAGGCTGATATTGGCGGAGCTCAAAAATATGTCCATGATTTGTCTGCTAATTTAGATAAGAATCAATTTGATTCTAAAATTATTTTTGGCCAAAAAGACCTCCGCTGGCTTTCCAATAAAATCTGGCCGTTTTTTATAAATGACTGGCTGGCAATAATAGAATTAATTAAATTATACAAAAAAGAACGTCCGGACATCATTCATCTGAATAGTTCTAAGGCCGGAGTTCTTGGCTCTTTGGCCGCCAAAATCTATAAAGTCAAATGTCACATGTTAAATGTCAAATGTTCGCCGCCGAAGGTGGTCTTCACCGCCCATGGCTGGGTTTTTAATCCAACTAATGAATTATCTTTCCCAATCCGCTGGTTTTATATTCTGCTTCATAAATTTTCCGCATTATTCCAAGATAAAATCATCTGCGTTTCAGAATATGACTATAATTTGGCCTTAAAATACAAAATTGCGCCGAAAAATAAATTAACTACAATCCATAATGGCATTGATCCAAATATGAAATTTTTATCCAAAGAAGAAGCACGGAAAGAAATAGCAAATAAAATTCCAAATTCCAAATTCCTAATTCCTAATTCCAATTATCCGTGGATTGGCTCCATTGGCCGATTAGTTAAAGAAAAAAATTACGAAACCCTCATTCAATCCGCCGCCCTAATTCCTAATGCTTATTTTTTTATAATCGGCGAAGGACCAGAATTAAAAAAGTTGAACGTCAAATGTCAAATGTCAAATGTCAATAGTAGATTTTTCTTTATTAATCCGACTGGAAATGACGCCGAATACCTAAAAGCTTTTGATATTTTCGTTATGTCTTCAATCAAAGAGGGACTGCCCTATATATTACTGGAAGCGATGGCGGCGGAATTGCCAATTGTGGTTACGGAAGCTGGCGGTATACCGGAAATGATTAAAAATCATGAGAATGGATTAATGGTAGCGCAAAAAGATTCGGCGATACTCGCAGGGGCCATCAATGGATTAATAACTAACAAAACTATTGGCAACGAATTGGGAAAAATGGCTCAAAAAGCAGTATTGGAAAAATTCAGCTTAGAGAAAATGGTATCTAAAACTGAATCGGTCTATAAAGAAAATTTATAGATTCTGAACATCGGCAGATTATTTTGACCGTGAATAATTTTCATCGGCTGCAATCCCATTTTTTGCAGGCGATTCTCAAACTCCAAGCCGGCAGTTTTCTCTTTTTTAAATTGATTCAAAGGAGTATTTTCCGTGCTTTGGACAAAATAAATATCAAAGCCCTTAAAATAATCTGAACCCTGAATACTCACTGCTTTATTAAAATTCTCAACATACATGGCCGGGATACTGTGATAAAAAAACATTTTATAATAAATCCACTCCAAAGTAGGCAGGGCGACATTATCATTATAAATGACCAGCCATAGGGCGCGCGGCGCATTAGCTGATTTTTTGTCAACAAATTCCCCAATCACGTCATTTAAATGCGGATTATCCGATTCTGGAACTACCGCGGATTCTCTACCTCGAAATTCATTTCTAAAAAAATTATCCAGATTAGCCATGCCATAATTCGGATATTGAATAAAATTGGTATTTATTGAATGAGATAATTCCCAAATAAAAAATATGAATATTAGCGCCTTAAATGCTAAACCAACTCCTTTTTTTATTTTTAAATTCCATAGGGAATTCACTAGATAACCGGCAAAAATAGCAAAAGCGGGGCCATATAGGGCCAAAAACCGATGCGCTGATCCGATTTTAAACAAAAGCAAAGTCACAAAAATAAAATATAAGCTGAAAAATACAAATCCTTTAAATTTCTTTTTAAGAAAATCTTGGAGGGAATAAACTATTCCGCCCAAAACAGCTAAAATAGCTGGCAAACCATAATAACCTACCGGCCATACGGAATTTGGGGCAGAATCTTTTTGCTGAAACATCAAATTTTTAAGAATGTCAGAAAAAGGCGATTGAATCTTCCCCACTAAACCCGTCCATTCCGGCGTCTCCTGTCCAAGAAAATAGGAAATCTGCAAATCAAAATGCCCGGTAGCTTTATAAAGATAAATATTATAAATAATTACCGGCAAAAATAAAAGGATGGCCAAAAGGAAAGCGGCATACAATCTCCAATTTTTAAAAATTTCTCTTTTAGTTATCAAAATATAAAGAATATAAACCGGGAGCAAAAAAACCCCTGTGTATTTAGTCAAGGTTACCAGCCCCAAGCTTATTCCAAAAAGCCACCAGTAATGCCCGGATTTATTTTCATAAATAAACTGATAAAAAAAATAAATATTAAGCAAAATAAAAAATAGCAATATAGGTTCTAGCATGCTAGTACGAAAAATCCATACCATCTCGCTATTAATGGCGAAAAATAAGGCCGAAAATAAAGCCAAAATCTCATTTTCGAAAAACTTTTTAGCGATTAAATAGAGTAAAAAAACCGAAATTACTCCTAAAATTATCGCCGGCAACCGGGCAACTAAAAGCGAATCTCCAAAAACCGCAAAAAAAGCGTGCTGAATTATCATCGCCAGCGGCGGAAAATCGTGGAAGGAAAGGCTGGTCCACCAGGGCAAAGCGGTATTTTTGTACCAATCAATCGGCTGAGTCTGAAAACTAGTGCCTAAATAATCTATATATCCAATTGCCCGAAAAGCGTCCGGCGCTTCATCTCCGAACAAATCTTGATTCCAAACATTCCAAAATCTTAACAAAAAGGCAAGAATCAAAATAATAAAAATTAAAATTTTAAATGGCTGAATCCCTAAAAAATATTTTCCTATTTTATTCATATTTTATCTTTTGATCAAAAAAGATTCTTTTAAAGACGGGTTTATCGGGATTTGGACGATTATAAAGAATATCTAGAACCTATCTCAAATTCTCAAGCTCTTGTTTTGCCTTATCATTAGAAGGATCTAAGGCAACCAATTTTTTAAAATAATCTAGAGCTTTTTCTTTTTCTCCGATACTTTTATAAAAGTAAGCTAATTGGGAAATCAGGCTAAGATCGCCCGGATTATTTTTTAAGCCCAATAAAAATACGTCGTCAACTTTTTCTATTTCTTTTGTAAAATATTGATAAAATTCGGCTAAAGAAAAATAAAGATAAACTGCATTGGAGTCGGCTTTGATGCCTTGGTTATACCACTCCTCTGCTTTTGGATAATCTTTAAGTTCGTGAGAATAAAGACCGGCAAGATTGCTAAAAGCTCTGGCATCCTTAGGGCGGATCGTTGTCAGATATTTCCACGCCTCGGCCGCGCCTTCCGCGTCTCCTATTTCCCGCCTGTACAAACCAAGAATCAGCCAGCCATCAAGAACATCGGGGTTCTTTTTTAATTGTTCGGAAACATTCTTGATAACCTCAATAGATTTCTTTTTAGAATCTGCGGAAAGGTCTGCTGAAACAGCAATAGAACGATTAAGATCGGGAATCGCAGATGTTTGGTTTTGAACCTCTGATGATACTGGGTTAATAAGTTCACTAGGCGCATTTGTCTTGGGTTGATTTGTTAATTGAAAATCTTTAAAAATAAACCAGGCGGCTCCAGTGATAATAATTAATAATAGTAGAATAAATAATTTTTTCATAATTTATATCATACATCATATTAGCAAAAACAAAAACTCCCCAAAAGGGGAGTTTTTGTACTAATAGTCTCAAGATATTAGATTACAGAGTGAACGTTAGGGTCTCCTGATTCATGTTAGAAGCTGGCAAGCCATCAACGCCATTTCCGTTCGTAAAGTCAAGATTACTAACTGAAGGACTGGTTGTTGAACGCGGTGACCAGATAAGGTCATCACTAACATCACCATCAACTCCACTTGCTTGTTGCATCAAGTTAGAAGAATTCACTGGGAAAGCGCTATCGCCTTCTAATTGGAAGCTGATATTTTCAGATCCAGTAGTGGTCCTAACAGAGCCAAATGTTGCATGCAAGTCAAAGTAATACGTTGACCCCATCGGAATCTTCAAGGTAGTAGTACCCTGAGCACAGCCAGTTTGATCCATATAAACATTCAGAGTTAAACGTTGTGGAGAAGTGTCGGATAAACCATCCGTGCAACCGCCAGCATTCAATAAGCCAGTAGAATCAGCCCAGCCCGGAAGCGCTCCGCTAAAGCCAGCACCAGTAAAGGCATACAGTTTATAATCTGATGTGGTTGCCGAAACCGTTGAAGAGCCAACAGTGAATGTGACCTTATAAAGATCCACATTTCCATTAGTGGCTGCTACAGAGAATCGGTACACACTCTGGTCCGCGTTGCCAGCGATGGTATTTTTCGGCAAAGATAATTTAGCAAAAACAGGTTTTGCTTTCATTATCCTTACGCCGGCTAACGTAGTATTAGTGGTCGGACCGGAAACATTGCCAGCCGAACCAACACCGTAGTTGCCGTTTGCCAAACCAACCGCAGCGCCATCGTAATCAACCTTAAGAAGGTCGCCGGACGCAGTAAGTTGATAATTCCCATAAGCAACATCGCTGATGTCAGCAATAGTGCCTTTTATAAGAAGTATCTTTCTCGCGCCGTATCCTTTTTCCACCTTAAAGCTTCCTACGGCAAGCGTGCCGGTAGCAGTATCCCCTTCATTTACGAAATTAGCTTCACCAATCGAAACCGAAGGATTAGCCGCATCATAGAACTTAACCTTTAAGTTAAGAAGATCTTTAGGGGTATTAGAAGCACCGCCGGTTAATTTAAGCGCTACTGCCCTGACATCAATCGCCTCGGTTGAGGCTTGGAATGCCAATCTTCCCAAAGTTTCTTCTGCGCCAGGCGTTACAATTCTGTAAGCCGGGGTATCTTCATCAGTAACGGTGTAAGAACCGCCGGTAGTCAAAGACATTAATTGGCCAATGCTATTATTAGCGGCTGGCACAACAGTCGTGTCAGTAATTGATTGTCCAGAAGTTAAGCCTGTTACTGTGTATGAAGCATCGGTATCAATGCCCCAACGATAATTCGTAGTAGCGGAAACTGTTTCCGTATTGCATTTAAGAGAAAGCGTCTTAGATGTCCCTTTTGGAACTACTAATGGCGTGTCAAAAGTAAATGCCGTTGAAGAAGCAGTTGCGGTAGGGTCTACTACATTGCTTCCGCCGGTATTAAGAGCGGTTACGCCATCCCATAACTGGCAACCGGATAGTTTATCCGAAGTTGTGCCAGAGTAGTCAATTGCAAGATTAACGCTGCTCATTTTGGCATCTTCGCCTGATTGAGAAGCATCAAAGGTGTATCGGGTAAACTCAAATCCTTGAGCTCCGCCGACAATCGATTGAGCTGCTGGAGTGGATTGAACGCTGATAGTCAGCGCTAAGCCCTTAGCAGTCATTGTCTGACCCTCTAAAGCAGTACTCGGAGTCGCAGTAATTGAGTATCCAGTTGTCTGACCAGTAGTCGTCCAACCGCCTGGAGTGGTAGAAGCAGCAATGGTGTCATTATTGCTAAAACCAGTTCCCAGCTTACCTTTTAAAGTAAGGTTAGTTATTCCAACTGGGAAAGTAATAGTGTCAGTAAAGGTAATAATTGCATTATTTGTGGCAGTGCTGGCAACGTCAATCGGACCAGCTAAGATTTTTCCTGCTTCATTTTGCAAATATATGGTAGTTAAGTCATCTACTCCATTAGTAGTGCCAACTCCGTATAAAGTAACCTTTAAACTACTAACACTGATTGGCTCGCCTTTTGCATCAACCGTCCAACCAGCCAATGGCTGGCCGCCGAGATTAATGGCGAGATTCTGAGACGGAACGCCCGCCCAGTTGCTTACCGACATAGTCCCGGAACTGACAGTAACTTGAGCCGCATCATACCACGGATCTTCCGTGTTATTAAAATTGGCTGAGTCAGCTGTCGCAGCTGATGTTCCAGTTTGTGGAGGAACAATGCCGTAGCCGAAGTTTTCTCCGGTTACAAAGAGATCAGTCATCTTCGCGATATCAAAGTCAACAGTTCTTAAAGAACCCCCCTCAATATCACCCTTAATAGAAACATCTTTAATTGAACCTTTGTCCATTAAAATACCGACTCCAAAAGTTGAAGTGTAGTATTTACCGTCAGTGCTGACCACAGTGTCATAAGAAACACCATCAACAAGAGACTTGATGTTCTTTAAATCACCGGAGCCGGCAGAACCAGTCTGGTTCCATCGGATAGACTTCAAAATAACTTTTTCCGCTGAACCAGCAGTTACTCTAACCGAAGAAAAAGTATAACCGGTAGTACCGATTTCCTTAGTCCGGCTAGTGCCTGGGTCATTACCGCCCCGAGCCATAGTAACGTCACCAATTGTTAAGGTTTCGTTGATGGTCTGAGTGGTTCCATTTAACGGCAAGGTTGCATTAACTGCGGCTGAAGTATTCACTCCAACAACAGATAACATAACGGTTTGACCGCCACGGCTGCCTGCAGTGTCTCTATTTGCGGCAACAGTCAAAGTTCTAGTTTGACCGGCTTTTACCACAATTGATTCACCGACAGTAGCCTGATGGGAAGAATTCAAGGTCTTTTTGAGGCCCAATTGAATTCCATTCTCATCTACTAAAAGAATTCCAGTAAGAGCGCCGTCTTCAGCTAAACCCTTTCTTTCCACAACTAAGGAACTAACCGTTACATCGCCGTCGGCAGATGCGGTTAATTGAATTTTAGTGAATGGAATTCGGGCGGCTGAACGAGGAGCTAATGTTGGAGCTGGCTGATCTGCGGCTAAAGTAACCGTCAAACCAGTGCCTGCTGGGACTACTGGGGCTGGAGTTGTTCCAGTTGTTCCGCCAGTTGTTCCGCCAGTTGTTCCGCCAGTTGTTCCACCAACAGAAGCCATTTTTGCACGAGAGATCGCGCCAAAATATCCAACCGCTGGGGAAACGCCATTAGCCGCCTGCCACTTGGCAAGAGCTGCTCTGGTCGCAGGACCAAAGAAAGAAGTTTCATTTCCAGGAGAGCCAGCGCCACTAGCAGAAACTTGCGCGCCACTAGCATTCAAAAATTTCTGTAAATCCATAACTGCTGCTCCTTTGCTGCCGAGAGTGAGGTTCCCGGAAGACAATAAGGTAGCTGAAGCAGCGCTGGAAGTTCCAGAAGTTGCTGAACCTAATTGAGCTTGCAAAGCTGCTACTGACGCTAACAAAGCAGTAATCTGTGCTTGCAAGTCAGCTGTGGTTGCGCCACTAACTGTCATTGGAAGCAAAGCTCCTGCGCCTGAAAGCGAAACGACTGTAGCAATAGATACTACAGTTGTAGAAACTTTTTGTATTAATTTTTTACTCATATTTAATTTATTTTTATTTGACCTTTTTCTCTTTAGATCTAAATTATCGACGTTCAAACCTAAGAAGAAAATTTATATTATTTATTAATTTTGTTAATCTTTTTAAAAAATTACTCCTTTTTGCTTATCCCCTGTTTCGCTTTCGCTATTCAAAGGATCGACCTCAGCAAAAGAATAATTTCCCGATATTTAAAGAAAAAACTCGCTGTGAGCGAGGCAAAAGAATCCTATTAAAGCAACAACCGCCAAATGGCGGTGAAGCTAATAATTCCAATATCGCAAAATAACAATAACTGCGATATCGATTGGATTCAGCCTCACTTCTGAATCTTAATCTATATGTTTATTTTACTACGAATTTTATACCCATCAAAATCTGCTTATGTGGATAAGTGTCTAATTTATCACACACTCATAGGCTTTTCAAGGGGTACCTAATATATAACGAAATTGCCCTATTTTTATTACATCCCGTTAGAGGCCGAGGCGAGCTGCGAGCCCTCGCTGCCTCTAACGGGATTACACCCAACTGATCTACTGACTTATTCCTTCTTATACCTATAATAGCTGGCTGGTCCCCCATTACCCACCCTTTCTATAACGCCCTGATCACAAAGCCTTTGGAGGTCATATCTTAGGGTTCTTTCGCTAACATCGGAAAAATCTGTAATTAATTCTTTTAACCGACAACCATTCCCATTGCCGGATCTAACCCTATTTATAATTGCCGATTGCCGAATTGCCGTATTTAAACTATTACCGTTGCCGTTTGCCTTATTATCTGATAAGGTCGGTTCCTGATTATTCTCAAAAGAATTCAAATTTACAGTTTCATAACTAGAAACCGGTTTAACTGAAGAAGTAACGGCTACTGGAACCTTAGAAAATAAGCTCTCCAAATTCGGCAATTCAGAATTAAAGACTGGGTTGCCGGATTGATTTTGAGAATTTTCCGATACTTGCCGAATTGCCGAACTAAGACCATCTAATTCTCTAACTAATATAGTCGCGTTCACCGGTTCTATTTCATAAATAGAGTGCGCCAAACGGATTAATCCATCTAAGACCGAAACTGTTTCCACGGCCTTATTGGTATTTTCTAAACTAGCATCAACGCTTATCCTTGAAGCATTTTCTAAAAGCTCTACTGCTAAAACTTCCAAACGGGATCGGAATTCTACCCTCTTTATATAAAAAGCCACCCTCAAAAGGGCGTAAGAAATTTCACGAGCTTTTTGTTTCACAAAATCAGGCGACATAGGGATTATTTTATTACAATCCTCAACTATGTGTCAACTTTTAGCTCGCTTCTTATTTCTTTTGAACGCTGCTTCAGAATAGACAAAAATAATTCGCTCGCTTAACGGAAAAATTCTACCCTAGTCATTCCTCCTGGGTATCCCGGAATTTTTCTCTCCCTTCGAGAGATCTCCCGTAGGGATGACTGCTCGCTTAAATTTTTGTAACTATTCCTACGCAATGTTCTCAAGTAAATAAAAACTCGCTTTATTAGATTTTAAAAAAGAAAAAACCGCTTAATAGCGGTTAATAAAAATTGTTAAGTTAAAAACTCAAGCTCCAATTAGAAGTCCAAAAAATAATTGCCGATAAAAATATGAATAAGGCCGCATGCTGCCATAAAAATTCTTTGGAAATTCCGCCGGTAAAATGCTTATATAAAAATTCGCCGATTATAAAAAAGGATAAAAGCGCGAAATTAGCGGAATTAATAAAACCAATAGGCAAAAGCGCAATGCCCCATAAAATTTGGGCCATCAAAAAAGCGGCGACAGAAGCGGCTAGTAATTCCCTTTTTGGAAAATTAAAGCTGGTTAAAATGGCAAGCCACTCGCGAATTAATAAAAAAACCGCCAAAACTGCCAAACCATATTTCAATAAAAACCAATCTGATTTATCCGATAAAAAAAACAGGGTAAAAATATAATAGGACAAAACCAGAGCCGCTGAATAATAAAGCCGGCTTCTTTTTATAAAAAGATAATCTTTAATTCCTAAAATAAGATAAAAAAGGCAGGAAAAAATAATCCAATTCAGCCAGACCAAGGAAGATCCAGCCGCGGACCAGACCCCCAAAAGAGCAACCGCGATTAAAATCAAAAAGGAATAAATATTATAGTAATGCTCAAAAAGCGGGCGGGCATAAAGGAAAAACGCCGTCAAAACAAATAACCCTATATAAATAAAATTAAAGTTGCCTAAAAAAACTATCAGCAAGACCAGGCTGAAAATAAGCGTTTTAAGATACAGCAATAACTGGCTCCGGTGATTTTGAAAAACTAATTTTAACTTTTCCACCATGTTTAAGCTCTCCCTTAATCATCTTATCGGCCATTTTATCGAGAATGGTTTTTTGAATCAAGCGTTTAATCGGACGGGCGCCATATTCCGCGCTATAGCCATGCTCAATCAGGTAATTTTTAACCGAAGAATCAATGATTAATTTCATTCCCTTGCTTTCCACTTTTAGCCTTACCTCTTCAATCTGCTTGTCAATAATCAACCCAATATCGCTCTTTTTAAGAGGATTAAAAATAATTATGTCGTCTATCCGGTTTAAAAATTCCGGCCGGAAACGTTCTTTTAATTCCTCGTGGACTTTTTCTTTAAAGCGGCTAGCCTCCATTTCCCGATTGCCGTCTTCAATCCCGGAAGCAAATCCCAAATTAGCCATTTCCTTTATATAGTGGCCGCCGACATTAGAAGTCATGATAATAATAGTATTTTTGAAATTCACTACTCTGCCCTTTCCATCGGTTAATCTGCCGTTATCCAGTACTTGTAAGAGAATATTGAACACTTCCGGATTGGCTTTCTCAATTTCATCAAAAAGAATCAAGCTATACGGCCGATGGCGGACTATCTCGGTTAATTGTCCGCCTTCTTCATAACCGACATATCCGGGAGGAGAACCGATTAATCGGGATACCGAATATTTTTCCATATATTCCGACATATCAATCCTCACTAAAGCTTTTTCATCATTAAACATAAATTCCGCCAAAGTTTTAGCGAGTTCAGTCTTGCCGACTCCGGTAGGGCCGAGAAACATAAAAGATCCAAGCGGCCGATTTTCATCCGAAAGCCCGGCTCGTGCCCGCCTTAAGGCGTTAGAAACCGCAGAAATTCCTTCTTTTTGGCCGATTACTCTTTTAGAAAGCACTTCATCAATTTTCATTAGCTTTTCTCCTTCAGATTCAAGCATTTTAGTAACCGGAATGCCGGTCCAGCGGGAAACAACAGAAGCAATATCTTCTTCATCAACCGATTCCTTCAAAAATTTATCTTTTTTAGATTTTATCTGCCCAGCCAGGGACTTTTGGCTTTTAATAAAATATTTTTTCTCAAAATTATTAAAATCTTTTTCCGCTAATGGCAACTGGCCATAAAAAATCTGCGCTACCCGCTCCAAATTCCCTTCCCGCTCCGCCACTTCCACTTCCCGCTTTAAATCTTCAATTTTCTTCCGCAAATTATGCAAATTCTCAAAAGCCAGTTTTTCCGCATGCCATTGGGCGGAAAGTTCATCATTCTTTTCTTTTAATTCTATAATTGCTTTTGCTATTTCTTTCAGCCGTTTTTTGCTTTTCGGATTAGTCTCTTTATTTAAAGCCGATTTTTCCACTTCCAAACTAGTAAGTTCTCTTCGAATCTTATCAATTTCTGAAGGCAAGCTTTCTGTTTCTAATCTTCGGGCAGCCGATGCCTCATCAATTAAATCCACTGCTTTATCGGGCAAAAATCGGTCGGAAATATAACGAGCCGATAAATTCACGGCCGCTATAAGCGCTTCGTCGCTGATTCTAAGACCATGATGAATTTCATATTTTTCTTTCAATCCGCGTAAAATAGTAACACTGTCTTCCAATGAAGGCTCTTCCACGAAAATCGGCTGGAAACGCCGGACTAAGGCCATATCTTTTTCAAAATGCTTTTGATATTCCTTTAAAGTTGTCGCGCCAATCGCGTGAAGTTCGCCTCGCGCCAATGCCGGCTTTAATAAATTAGAAGCGTCAATTGCCCCCTCGGCTGCGCCAGCGCCTACTATCATATGTATCTCATCTATAAAAAGAATCAGTCTGCCGGCGGAATTCTGGATTTCTTTTATAAAAGCTTTCAGTCGGTCTTCAAATTCACCACGAAACTTAGTTCCGGCAATAAGCGACCCTAAATCAAGCATTATAATTTCTTTATTTTTAAGCGGTTCTGGCACGTCTCCGGAAACAATTCTCTGCGCCAAACCCTCAACAATCGCGGTTTTTCCCACGCCCGGTTCCCCAATTAAAATCGGGTTGTTTTTTGTCCGGCGGGATAAAACCTGAATTACTCTCCGCAATTCTTCATCTCTGCCGATAACCGGATCTAATTTCCCATCTCGAGCCTGATCAGTAAGATTAATCGCATATTTATCCAAAACTTGGAATTTACTTTCCGGAGTCTCATCAGTAACCCGAGTTGAACCGCGGAGCTGGGCTAAATTCCGAAGCGCGGTCTCCCGGCGAAAACCTGCCCGCTCCAATAAAATTTGGGCCGCGGATGAAGTTTCCAAGATTCCTAAAAGCAAATGCTCACAGGAAATAAATTCATCTTTTTGCATTTGGGCGATTTTTGCCGCCTTATCAAGCACCTGCATCAATTCCTGGGATAAATAAAGCTGGCCGACAGTCGCGGTTGTAAAAATCTTTGGAAGTTTTTTCAGTTCTTCTTCAATTGTCCCGTCTAATTTTTCCAAATCCACCCCGGAATGGGTTAAAAGCGGGCGGACTAAAGATTGTTCATCGGAAATTAAAGCAGACAAAAGATGCAGGGCCTTAAATTCACCGTGATTTTTTTGGCTCGCTAAATCCTGCGCATTTTGAAGAGCTTCCTGGGCTTTAATCGTAAAACGGTTAAAGTTCTTCATCCCGTTAGAAAATTAAATTAAACGTCTTGCCGACTGAAGATTTCCGATACTGCTCTATAAAATTTTGGTTATTATTAAACATATTTATTAATTTTCTAACGGGATTCATTACTTTTATTATAACATTTACATTATAGCAGACGTTTTAGCACTCTGTCAACCCGAGTGCTAAAACAAAAAACCGCTCAAATTGAACGGTGTTGTTTACTATTAAATCTTTTTAAGGCCTCTTCTTCATTAATGCCAGAGGCTTTAAAACCTACTTTCATACAGCGATCATCCTGATTTTCTAATGCCTTAAGTTTGCCCAAAATTGGCAATTTAGCAACTCCAGCAGCATATCCTTCAGCGAATGCTTTTCCTTGTCTCTTTGTATAACCCAAACTAATAATAAAGCCTGCCCAAACTGGTTTCATTTTTTTAACCATATTAGACGTCTTGAACACTTTTTCCATTCTTGCCCCGTTTTTCAATGATCTTGAAACTTTTATTTCTGTTAAGAGATTAACATGATCTTCAAAAAATGCAAATGAAACTCCCCAGCCTGAAGGCCGGGGTTTCTTTATATTTCAAGCTTCGCTTGCCCGGCACTACACCTAGGTGTAGTGCCGAATATGCCAACTATCCACGGCCTAAAGGCCGTGGTTTTCCTACATTGAGCATATAAAAAAACCACCAAACAAGTTGGTGGTTTTTTTATTTTCTACAAACTATTTAAATCTGCGTCAGTTGCCTGGAGTTCGGCTTCTAAATTTCCGAAGTCCGTTGCATCCAATTCTGCTTCAATTGCAGAAGTGGTATCTTCCTGGCTTAAAGCCGGTCCAGAAATTTCCGGAGCTGCCGCCTGCCTGGATCCCATCAATAACCAAGCGCCAACTACCAATACAACTACTCCGACTACTGCCAAAACTAAAGTTTTTGAAGAATTTTGTTCCATATTATTTTTGATTAATTATTAGTTGAGGTTTCTGTTGTCGACTCGGTTTCAGCTGAAGATTCTGTCGTTGGGGCTGGCGCAGTTGTTTCAGTAACGGCAGCCGTTGTTTCCGGCTCTTTATTAACTTCTGGAACTGCTTTTAAATTCCTAGTGGCATCCACTACTGCTTTATGCGCAGTTCTTACTAATTCCCTGGCAGCTTTCAAATCTTTATTTAAAGCTTCCCGGGCAGCTGCGACTGCAGATTTTAATTGCGCTTCATCGTTAATCTGGATTGGATAAGTTTTCTTTAATTGAGCTTCCAAAGCAGTTCTTGCTGAAGCAATGGAAGTTTTAGCTTTTTCTACCGCTGTTCTTGTTACGGAAACGTCCTTGCCATTAGAAGCAGCTTTATCAGCTCGCGCAGAAACTTTTCCAAGCAATTCCTCTAAACGAGTTAAGGTATTTAATAAATGGTTAGTTTCCTTAGTATTGATTTCTGTAAATCGATTATCTAATCTTTCTACTGTTGCTTTTTTCTTTTCATCTTTAACTTTTTCCAGCCGAGTTTTTAATTCTGTTTTAGCTGCTTCCCGCTTTTTTTCAAATTCGGTTTTAGCCGCCTCCATTTTAACTTTAAATTCCTCACGAGTTTTTTCTAGAACTACTTTCCTTTCTTCATTAGCTTTTTGTAAAGCTTCTTTGACGGTTTTCATTGCCGCTTCCCTTTCCGCCGTCACGGCTTTTACCGCGTCTTTTCTTTCAATCTTAATTTCTTGGGCTGCAGTTTTTCTCTGCTCTTGGGCATTTTTTACCGCCACATTCCTTTCTTCCACTGCTGTTTTAACCGCCTCTCTTTTTTCCGTAACTGCTTCTTTCTTGGTTTCTGTTCTCTCTTTTACTGCCTCCTTTAACGGACTAGCTGTAGTCTGGGCAAAAACTGCCAAATTGCTGCCTGCAACCAAACTGGCTGCAATAATACTATTTATAATGATTTTCTTCATAAGATTATTTTATTTTTACGACTTTTTAATTATTAATTACGAGCTTATTTAAATATAACATATCCGCCAATATCTTGATCATATCAAAATTTCTTTATCTCATTTAATAATTTATCAATATCACTCTTAAAAATCGGCCTGCCAAAAGTAAACCGTAAACTGCTGGTGGCGCGCTCATCTGAATAGCCCATAGCTTTCAGCACATGCGATGGCTGGCAAGTGCGGGCAGTGCAAGCCGCGCCTGGCGAAACCGCAAAACCGGCTAAATCCAATTTAATCAGTAAATCTTGGGCTGTTCCTGATTCGTTTTCGCGGGATGGAAAATAAAAATTTAAATTATTGGGAATGCGATTTTTTAAATTTTCCGGGCCATTTAATTTTGCCTTAGGCGCAATTTTTTTCATCTGCGCCAAAAAATATTCCTGCAGTTTCCTTAATCTCTTATTCTCTAATTCGCGCGAATTAGAGACAAGTTCTATGGCTTTTCCAAATCCGACAATTGCCGGCACGTTTTCCGTTCCGGCGCGAAGCCCGTATTCTTGAGCCGAACCGCCAGTTATGATCGGCGAAATAAAATTTCGCCCCAACATTTGACTTTTGACATTTAACTTTTGACTTCTTATATAAAGAAGTCCACATCCTTTCGGCCCGTAAATTTTTTGGGAAGAAAGCGTAAGTAAGTCCACCCCCAAATCATTCACATTACAATTCAAATAATTAAAAGCTTGGACTGCGTCAGTGTGAAATAATGGATAATTATTGCTGCCGCGGAAATTCTTAACCATGTCTGAAATCATTTTAATTGGCTGAATACTCCCAACTTCATTATTCACATACATTACTGAAACCAAAATTGTCCGCTCATCCAGTGCGTCTTTTAACTTCTTTAAATCCACCAATCCATTTTTATCTACTGGCAAATAAACTACTTCCACACCATCTCTTTCTAGGTCTCTTGCAGTTTCTAAAACTGATTCATGTTCAATTGTTGAAACTATAATTTTCGGCTTAATACCTGGAAATTTAAGCCTGAAGCTTCTTACAACTCCCCTGACCGCCAAATTATTCGCCTCCGTTGCAGAGCCAGTAAAAATAACTTCCTTATAATTGCATCCTAAGGCTTTTGCTATCGTATCGCGCGCATTAAAAACTCCAGCAGATGCTTCTTGGCCGAAAAAATGAAGTGATCCGGGATTTCCGGATTTTTCCGCCCAATACGGACGCATGGCTTTTTCCACAATCGGATCTACCGGCGTACCCGCCGCATAATCAAAATAATATCTCTGCATATTATTACTATTATATAGTAACTTGAAATATGAATGAAAATAAGCTACTCTAACTAGCAAATGGAAAAGTATTTATTTAATAGTTCATTTGGATTGAAACTAAATCCAGCTCAAATTGTCCAGACAATCTCTGAATATATCAATGCCGATCCTAAGCGGGAATATAAAATCATCGTTGGAACAGACTCAGAAAAACGGCCAGGAGATAAAGCGGATTTTGTAACCGCTATCGTAGTCCAGCGCGTTGGCAATGGCGGACGGTATTTTTGGCGCCATATTGAAAAAACTGAAATTCACACTCTTCGCGACCGGATGTGGCAGGAAGTTTTATTATCTTTAGAAATCAGCAAAGGATTAGTAAATATTTTAAAAGATGCCGGGCTGGAAAAATGCGGATTTGAAATCCATGTAGATATCGGAGAAAACGGCGAAACCCGGACCATGATCCAGGAATTAGTCGGCGTAGTCCGAGCTAATAACTTTGAAGCAAAAACTAAGCCGAATAGCTATGCAGCAAGTAAAGTAGCAGACCGGCATGTGTAGGGCTTGGCCCAAGAGCGCAAGCCGAAAGCGTAGCGCGATTGGCTGCCAAACCTACATCCCGACATTAGTCGGGATACATTAATTAGCTAGAAAATTATATAAAATTAGCATGGATAAATTAGTCATAGATATAGAAACTAAAAATTCTTTTGCTGACGTTGGCGGGCAGGAATATTTAACTGATTTAAAAATTTCTTTTGTCGGCGTTTATTCTTATAAGCAAGGTGCTTATTTATCTTTTTTTGAACACGAGCTGGATAAATTAAAAACTCTGCTTCAAAATACCGGATTAATCATCGGCTTCAGCATCAATCGGTTTGATCTTCCTATTTTAAATAAACATTTAAAAATAAATTTAAATTCTATCGATAATATTGATATTCTTGATGACATTGAAGAAAAGCTCGGGCACCGGGTTGGCTTAGACTGGCTGTCTCAGACTAATTTAGGAGTCGGAAAAACCGCCCACGGCCTGGACGCAATCAAATTTTATAATGAAGGCCGGTTGGAAGATTTAAAAAATTACTGCCTACAAGATGTAAAAATCACCAAAGATTTATATGAACTTGGGCAAAAACAAGGACATTTGGTAGTGCCGACCAATTATGGAAAGGAATTTGCAAAAGTAGAATTTGATTGGACTGAAAAAATTCCGATGCAAACTTTGTTTTAAAAAAATTCCTCCCGCTTGGGAGGATTATTTTAAGAAAAATTTGGGCAATATCGGCTTTTAATTTTTTGGATTAAATTATTCAGAGAACTGCTTTTCTCTTCGCTGGGCACCATCAGCAAAACTTCTCTTGCAAAAGTGACCGTGGGAATATCCTGAAATAAAATTTTCATGCTCAATCTGATCTGATTTCCTCCCCGCAATCTTTTATCTACTAAAATCTCTATGGGTTCTTGGCAGAGAAAAACTATCAACGATCTTTCTTTGTCTAAATCTATAATCAATGCATCTTCGGTTGTATAAATTTCCTGAACCATCACATCATTTAATACCCAATTATTAGTCTCGCTACTCTGGGAAATTGACGGGGAAATATATAGCAATACGGTTAATGCCAGAAATTTCAGCTTCATCGCCCATCTTCCTTTCTTTGTTTCTCCTTAATAACTGGGGCAATAAAGATTCTTGTTTTTCTTTTTTTGGGATTGGCGTTTTCTTCTGCCACTCTTTTCTCCATTTCTTTTAGCATTTCTTTCAGCGCGGAAAAATCCACTGCCACTTCCCGCTTTGCCATAATTATCAATTAAGAAAGAACTAAAATAGATTCTAGCTTAAACTTTTAAATCTTGCAAATAGAACTATCTCGTTAATAACACCAGTCCAACTATCAATCCCAAACTAACCAAAAGCTTGGCGCCGAACTTCTTTTCTTGGAAATAATTATGCCCAGAAACAATTCCTACTAAGACTGCTGATGCGCGTCCGGCGGCAATCGCAATGCCCGGATTACCTAGGGCAACTGAATAAGAAGCAAATATTGAAGCAATGCCATGAAATACTCCCTGCCCTAAAAATAGCCGATGGGTTAAAAAGCCGAGCGGATTTTCTTTGGCAATAAACTTGGCTGCCAAAAAGAAATAGCTTAACAAAACCAAAGATGTTAAAATCTGCTCCCCCTCTACAGAATTAAAATTGGTAATATTATATTTAAAAAGTGAAATCGTGGCTACCGCATTTACTGCTGTAAAAAGCGAATAGCCGATGCTCCGAAAATTAATAATATGGAAAAACATAATAATTCCAAAAATAATAAAGATTATCAAAACGCCAGCTAACTGAGCCGGCCGAATAGCAAATCCGATGAAATAATCTGTTAATAAAAGAAGTGGGATGGTTAAATTCCGGATAAAGGCATAACTGCTCCGATCAACTTTTTGAATGGCATTCATAGTTGCCCACCCCTGAAGAATTTCTAAAAAGGCCTTAATGGAAAAAGTCGGCAGCGAAGCAAGGCTGAATACAAAACTATTCCTGAATAAAGCGATTAAAATAAAAATAAATATACCGAAAAGCATATTAATAAATCCGGCAGTATAGATGCTTTCTTTTTTATGGTTAGCTTCAAATTTAATTATTGAAGAAGAAATTTCTTCAATAAAACTGGCAAGTGAGGCAAGGGCGACTGATAACATATAACTTAAGACTCAAAACTAATAACTTTTTTAATTTCTTTTAATTTTTTATCTAACAATAACTTTGAGGTTGTTTCTATATTTAATCGTATCAGATTTTCTGTGTTTGAAGGACGCAAATTAAACCAAAATTCGGAAGAATTTTGTCCTGAGCCCGCAGAAGGACTGCTAAACTCCATCGTAATTCCGTCAATCTTTGAAATTTTTTTTGCTGATTTTTTATAAAATTTTTCTACTTCCCTTAAAACCAGCTCCTTATTTTCAATTCTAAAATTAATTTCTCCAGACCGGTAATATTTCGGTAATTTATCCAGCCAGCTAGCCAAATCAGTTTTTAATCCGGAAATAAAATTAATAACTTGGATTGCGGCAAAAATCCCAGAATCGCAATAAAAAAAATCTTTAAAATAATAATGGCCAGAATGTTCAAGGCCAAGCGAGGCTTTTTTCTTCCGCATTAAATTTTTAAAAAAATAATGCCCAACTCTGGATACAAAGACTTTTGACATTTGCCGCCCTTGGCGAGCCTCGCCTTCGGCGGGACCTTTGACATTTGACTCTTTGAGTCGCCAGCTGGACACTATCCCTACTACATACGGCGGTTTGAATATCTGCATCAATATATAAGCCGATTCATTGGGGTCAATCCATCTTCCTTTGTTGTCTAGAAAAAATACCCTATCTCCATCGCCGTCAAAAATTACTCCCAAATCCGCTTTTTGTTTTTTTACTTCTTTCTCTAATTGCTTAGTAGCGCCATTAGCTAATGGATTAGGACCATGCGCCGGAAAATTCCCGTCTACTTTATCATTAATAAAAAACGGTGTAACCTTTAACGTTTGACTTTTGACATTTGACTTGCGGAATAATTCTTTCAGAATTATTCCCGTTACTCCGTCAGAACAATCAAACACCACCTTCAATTCTCGTTTAGGCTTTAAAAATCTTTTGAGAAAATCTGCGTAAAGATTCAAATAATTCATAAATTCATTAGCTTTAAAATTTCGCTGCCACTAACCGGCCTAGCATTTTTACCAACTACCTTTAAGCCATTATATTCTTTCGGATTATGGGAAGCAGTCACCATAATGCCGCCATCTGCTTTTAATTCATTAACCAAAAAATAAAGCATCGGCGTAGTCATTAATTCACCGTCAATAATTTCCAAATCTTTTCCCAATCCTTTTAAAACGGATTTAAATAAAGATGGGGAGCTGAGCCTGCCGTCCCGGCCGACTAGCAATCTGGATTTAGGCCCGAAATGCCGGCCCAATGCCGATGCAATCTCAAAAACCGCTTCTTCATTAAGTTCTTTCGGATATTTCCCACGAATATCGTAAGCCTTAAAAATGGATTTTTTTATCATTTGAATTTTTATAAAAAATTAACTACAATGTCATTATCGAACTTTGCAAAATTAAATGATGGACGGAAACCAAGAAAGAGAACTCTTAAAAGCTTATTTAAGGCGGGAATACAGGGAATTTATTTTGATTCAAGAAAGGCTAGGCAAAGAACTTAAATTAGAATTAAACGACGAAACTCATCTTTTAGCTTATAACGCTATCCAACATTCTTCAACGATTATCCTTTATTACGCGAATAGCCGAATTAATCAAAAAGAATTTGAAAAATTCTTAAAAAGAGAAGTTATCCTGACTCTAAAGCGCAAGACTAATTTTCCTAAAGAACAAAATAAAGAATTATTGGGGGCTAAAGTGGCTCAAATAACAAACCACATCTTCCTGCTTTTCCTCAATTTTGACACAATGAAGCAACTTAATGATATTCTCTTTAATGCCCAAATTTTAATTAATCAAAAAAAGCTAGTACCTTCAAATATTTTTCTTAACCCATATTACGGAGAGATTATAAAAAGATCTTGTAGCGCGACAAATCTCCGAAAAAAGATTGATAGAATCAAAACTCTATTTTCTCCTCAAAAAATAATTGAAAAGTTGGGATTAGCTCCTTCTCCGCCAGAAATTTTAAGAATTGCTAATCTCATTGAAATGATAATTGAAAAAAGATTAAGGGAAATATTAACCCCATAGCCACATATAAAGTGTGGTTTTTTGTTATATAATTAAAATAAATCTAAATGGCGAAAAAAAATAAAAAGTTTAGAGGCGAATCAAAAAGCTTAAAAGAAAAGTTCCGGACTCTGCGCTCGCAAATCCACCCGGAAACCGAACGGAGTATTTTGGCTATATTTTTCATCGGAGCGGCCGCAATCCTTATCCTTGCCAGTTTCCAAGATGCCGGGCCGGCCGGAGCTTTTATTTATGAATGGCTGACAAAATTATTCGGCCTCGGCTATTATCTTTTTCCAACAATTTTCCTGGTAATGTCTGGGGTTTTTCTTTCTGGCCAACAGCAAAAAGATCGGGCTCTGACTATGACTTTTTTTGGCGCCGCTCTTTTTATAGTTTCCGGCCTTGGATTAATTGACGTTATCTATCCGGAAAAAGGCGGGCTCATAGGACGCTGGATGGGGGCAGTGGAAATTCCTTTTGGCTATATCGCGGCAATAATTATTACCGCAACTATAATTTTAGCCGCATTGCTTTTAACTCTTAATATCCCTTTAAAATTCCGATCTCTCAAAGAAGAAGATGAAAAAGACAAGGAATATAAGGAACCGAAAATTATTATCCAAAATCCGGAAAGCTTCGCTAGCGCTCCAAAAACTCCAGCCGCCCAAGAAGGCGAGCCCCGACCAACTGAAGCTGGGCGGGAGCCAGAAGAAAAAGTGGGAATGAGGGCAGAAAACCCAAAAGCATTTTTCATACCAAGAAAATTTTCTGGAAAATCTGGGATGGCAACGGGGAAAAATTACACTCCTCCGCCCATAAGCCTTTTAAAATCCAGTATTGAAAAACCGACTTCTGGCGATCTCCGAGCCAATGCCAATATTATAAAAAGAACCTTGGATAGTTTTGGCATTCCGGTAGAAATGGGAGAAATCAGCATCGGCCCAAAAGTAACTCGCTATACTTTAAAACCCGCGGAAGGAATAAAACTTGCGCGAATTACAGCGCTGAATCAAGATCTATCACTAGCCCTAGCTGCTCACCCAATTCGAATGGAAGCTCCGATTCCCGGAAAGTCTTTAGTGGGAATTGAAGTGCCGAATAAATCCGCGGCAATTGTCCGACTTGGCAGCTTAATGGCTTTTCCGGAATTCACTAATTCCGGACCGCTGGGATTTATTTTAGGACGGGATGTCACGGGTGAACCGATCGTGGCAGATATTGAAAAAATGCCGCACCTTTTAATCGCCGGATCAACTGGCAGCGGAAAATCAGTTGCCATCCATGCGCTAATTATTTCTCTTTTATATAAAAACTCTCCGGAAACTCTGCGTTTTGTGATGATTGACCCAAAAAGAGTTGAACTTACTATATATAATGATATTCCCCATTTAATCTCCCCAGTCATTGTAGAAGGTAAAAAAGCTTTGGGGGTTTTTCGCTGGGCGATCAGTGAAATGGAAAATCGATATGAAAAATTGCAGGCTGGCGGAGCACGGGATATAAGAAGCTATAATAAAACCAATACTAAAGATTCTCTGCCGTATATAGTAATTGTTGTTGATGAACTGGCAGATTTAATGTCTGCCTACGGAAGAGATGTGGAAAGTTCAGTTGTTCGATTAGCTCAAATGGCGCGGGCAACCGGAATCCATCTCGTGCTTTCAACACAGAGGCCTTCAGTAGAAGTTATCACCGGCTTGATCAAGGCCAACATCACTTCCCGTATGGCGCTTCAAGTCGCAAGTAATGTGGATTCAAGGACAATTTTAGATAGTTCCGGAGCGGAAAAATTGCTCGGCGGCGGAGATATGCTTTTTATTTCTTCTGAATTTTCTAAACCAAAACGTATTCAGGGCGCCTACATCAGTGAAGAGGAATTGCATCAAGTAACGGATTTTATCAGGAATAATAATGAAGTTTTAAAGCCCGAACCCACTGAAGAAAATGGAGATAAAAATCCGACTTTAGCGGAAAGATTTGAAGCGCCTAACGGCTCAAGAGATGTAAATTTTGATGAATTTTCTGATTCTGAAGAAGATGATGAATTATACGAAGAAGCTGTCATGGTAGTCAGAGAAGCCCAAAAAGCCTCTGCCTCGCTCCTCCAAAGACGCCTTGCGGTTGGTTATGCCCGAGCCGCTCGCCTACTGGATATAATGGAAGAACGCGGCATAGTGAGTCCGGGAGATGGAGCAAAGCCAAGAGAAGTATTTTTGGATAAACCACCAATGGAATAAAAATAAAAACGGCAGAAATGCCGTTTTTTGTTTTATTTAATTATAGAAACTTCTAAAGTGCCAAGAACGGAACTGACCATTAATAAATTACCGACTTTGATTTCTTGCCAATTTCCCGGAATTAATTTTTCCGAACATACCAAAATCGTATTGCTATTGCGTAATTTTCTTTTATGCAAAGAATAATAATCTTTGTTTCTTTTTGAATATCTGAGTGCATACAAATCTTTTCCATCCGATAACAAAAAATTTAATCCCGTATGATTCCTTTCCATTGTTTTCTTGACTGCTTTTTCAATTCCATCGATAACCTCTCCGGATTCTTCAATATTCTGCATAATCCAGTAAAAATAAGCTTCTGAATCAGTATCCCCCTTTAACTTCTTTTTATATTTTTTCTTTAAACAAGAAATTAAATATTCCCTATTTACCGAGCCATTATGGGCAAATATCCAATTTTTATATTTAAACGGATGGGAATTAGCACGGCAAAGCCTTGCCCCTGTCCCTTCCCGCAAATGCGCAATGATAATTTTAGATTTTATTGCGGCCGCCAATTGAGAAAATTTTGATTTTGCATCTTTAGCCGACATTGGCTGTTTAAAAATTTTAGGCGAATTATCTTCATACCATCCAATACCCCAGCCATCCGGATTATCACTGGCAAATTTTCCAAATTGTTCCAATATGGATTGGGAGCTCGTGGATTTTTTAGATATTATCCCCAGCAATCTGCACATTCTTATTTAGCTTTAAAATATTTCTTTAAATAGTCTACCAAAAAAATTTCATTTGTAAAGAAAAAACGGCGTTTATGCCGTTTTAAATTTTATACTGAGACAATAAGTCGCTTAAAACAGATCCGCAGAATACATATTGTTCATCATGAATTGCAGATTCGCTGGCTAGCTTTTCTAATTTTAGAACATTTTCCTGAGTTTTAAGTATCAAAAATTTTATTACCCAGATATCTTGAACGCCCCAAGCTCCGCGCAATGGGCTTACTACTCGAAAATGAGCATGGCACGCCTTACAAATAAATAAATTAAATCCGCTTGATTGCCGGCGCAATAAAATTTTACAATTAAATTTACACTTAGCCTTGAAAGATTTGGGATCAAAATTTGCAACGACAACTTCACGCCCATTCCATTCATCCGGATAACCGCAAAATTCTATCTTGCTATAAACCAGCCTGCAATTTACATCTTTACATTTATAATTTCCACTTTGCTGCAAAGAAATATTTTCACAATTATATTTAGGGAGTTCCTCGGATAAATCCAAATGGGAAGGATGAAGCGGTTTCACGTTTCGTAAATCAATCATTCTGTTTTATTTCGCGATGCCAAAGATTCTACCTTAGAGAGTAGCAGATAAATTTCAATTTGTAAAATAACCGCGCTTATAATAAAATAAGAATACTTAAATATGGAAACCCACAAAGACCTAAAAACCCTGTTAAATGACGCGCTGGAATTGCGGAACGTAAACCATGAAAAATTGGCGCAATTAACCGGCGTACCGGAACGTTTTTTGTGGGCAATCCAGAATTTAGAAATCGACAAATTACCTTCTTTGCCATATGTCCGCGGTTACATTAAAAAAATATCAGAAGTGCTGGATTTAAATCATGAAGAATTGTGGGGATTATATAAAAAAGAACTGGGATACAAAACTTCCGGCGCCTACGACAAACTTCCAACTAATCGTTTTGCTATAAAACATTTGTCAAAAAACTCCATTTTATTAGGAGCGCTTGGCTTATTATTAATTTTATATTTAGCTACAAACTTCGCCCATCTTATCGGAAAACCAAATTTAATAATAACTTATCCAAATGAATCAGTAATCGCTACTCTTGAAAATCCAATCGTTTTGACCGGACGCTTAAACCAAAAAGATAAGCTTACTATTAACGGAGAAGAAATATTTATTAACTCCGATGGAAGCTTTTTAAAAGAATATACTTTACAGCCCGGAGCCAATAATATAGAATTTAAAGCTAAGAGATTGCTTGGAAAAGAAATAACCGTAATAAGACAAATTATTTATCAATAGACAATTAATAATAAAAACTGTGAATATGCCTAAAGACAAATCAGAAGAAAAAAATAAAGACAATAAAGATTTAGATAATTTACTATCAATCTTACAAGACAAATTCGGAGAAGGCGCCATTATGAAGCTTGGCGATACAAAGAAAGTAAATGTGGACGTGGTTCCAACTGGTTCTTTTTCTTTGGATTTAGCGCTTGGCGTTGGCGGTCTTCCAAGGGGCAGGATTGTGGAAATTTTCGGCCCGGAATCTTCCGGAAAAACTACGTTGGCATTAAACGTCGTTGCCCAAGCCCAGAAAAAAGGCGGAAAAGCCGCTTTTATTGACGCGGAACACGCAATGGATCCGGATTATGCCGCAAAACTCGGAGTAAAAATAAAAGAACTTTTAATTTCCCAGCCGGATAGCGGTGAAGAAGCGCTAAATATTTTAGAAAGCCTGGTAAAATCAAATATGATCGATGTTGTTGTAGTAGATTCAGTAGCCGCACTTACTCCAAAAGCCGAAATTGAGGGAGAAATGGGCGCCCAATTCATCGGGCTCCAAGCAAGAATGATGTCTCAAGCGCTCCGGAAATTAACCGCTATTTCCGCCAAATCCAATACTTTAATTATTTTTATCAATCAGTTAAGGGAAAAAATCGGAGTGATGTGGGGATCTCCAGAAGTTACCCCAGGCGGAAGAGCGCTTAAATTCTACTGTTCAGTAAGAATTGACGTCCGCCGGATCGCCCAAGTTAAAAAGGGAGATGTACCAGTCGGCAACCGCGTCAAAGCCAAGGTGGTAAAAAATAAAGTTGCAGCTCCATTCCGGGAAGCAGAATTTGATATCATGTTCGGCGAAGGGATTTCTTACGAAGGCGATGTTTTAAACGCCGCTCTGAAACATGGCGTGGTCACAAAATCCGGAGCCACTTATTCTATGGAAGGACAAAAAATCGGCGTAGGATTTGATAAGGTGGCAGAAATGCTAAAAGAAGACAAAAAGCTTTTGAACGAACTTAAAAAGAAAACAGAAGCGGTTGTAAAATAGCTCGTTTCTTATTTCTTTCGAACGCTGCTCCGGAATAGATAAAAATAATTCGCTCGCTTAACGGAAAAATTCTACCCTAGTCATTCCTCCTGGGTATCCCGGAATTTTTCTCTCCCTTCGAGAGATCTCCCGTAGGGATGACTACTCGCTCAAATTTTTGTAACTATTCCTACGCAATGTTTTCAAGGAAATAAGAAGCTCGCTAATTAGTGGTGAACTCTTGACTAAAAAATTAGCTTTGAGCATACTCTTCTTAGCTGGCTGACAACTGAAAACCTGCATGGAAATAAGCGATCTCCTTCTGAATCCTCAAGAAAAAAAACGGTTCGAAAAACACGGAATTGCCGTCGTAAAACCGGGTGTTACGGTTAGGATGTTAATGGATGGCGGCGATAGGCATTCCCATCTTGCCCTGGTCGCAAATCACGATCAAAAAGATAACGCCATCATTCTAATCACTAATCCTAATTGCCCCTATGCGCATTATGTACTGGGAGAAGTGATGCTGGAACTCAATAAAGAAAGTCGCGGATATAATAAAAAATATTTTGAGATTGAAGAATTAGTAATGTCCCTGAAAAAGGACTTAGTTGAAGAAGTAAAGAAATTAAACTACCCGGGCACCTGGGAATATCTGAATGTCATCTTTGGCTAAAAATTAACAAGCACCATTTCGGTGCTTTATTTTTTGACAGATTAAAATCAAACAGCTATATTATTAAATAGCTGTTTTTAATTCTAAAAAAGATTCATGAAAGATATTATGTCAGCTAAAGAAATCGCTCGTTTTAAAAAACATGGCATTGCCATCGTAAATGTTGAATTGCCGATAGAAGAAAAATTGCTTGAAAAATATTCTGGATGTCTCGCGATTCTTGTAAAAAGAGAGGGCGAAAAATATCAATACAATAAAATCTTAATTATTGGCAAGGGAGATAACTGCATGCAAAAAATGCAATTATTTCTTAAAAAGAAATTTCCAGGACTTAGTGTTGATGATTATGTCTTCCATAAACTTATCTATAATTCCTCCAGCCGCTTCGACGCTCACATGCTTTAAATCCCGATAAAAATTCGGAATTTTTCTTTTGTAATATAAAAACCCCATTTAATTGGGGTCTTTTTTATCTAATTCAACCAACGCTTCATAAACCAAATTTACAACTTTTTCCATATATTCAAAATCAATTTTATCTAAAGAGTCAGCTGGGGTATGAATATCATTTATATGTCCATCATTAACCATTACCGCAGGAATCTTACTTTTTCTATGCTTAGAAAAGGCATAGTGATCACTCCACCATTCCCATTTATTTTTTGTATATTCTCCAAGTTTGACCGTAAGATCGACTGCGCGAGTCATATTCGCTTCTAAAAATGCTCTTCGTAATTCTAAGTTTTCATCGTCACCCTCAATGTACACAGACAAACTCCCATCAGTTGGACGTCCAACCATATCCATATTAATCATATAAAGATAGTTCTTTCTTGAATGAGTAATAACGAAATAAAGAGATCCGCAAAGTCCTTTTTCCTCCGCTCCAAATGCCACCAGCATCATATTGTGATTCCATTTCTTTTTTGAAAGCTTTTCCGCAAGATATAAAAGCGCTGCCGAACCAGAAGCATTATCATCTGCCGCCGGCACAAATTCTCCTTCTTCAGAAGGACTTGCGCCGTCAAGATGTGCGCCAATAATAATAGTCTTTGCATTTTTGATAAGTCCCGACTGAAATGCTTCTACGTTCACCCCGCTAACCGCTTCCTGCGCAGTACAGCCGTTAATAACAAAACTAAAACTATCAATCTTCACCTTATATCCTAAAGACTTCATTCGTTCACTAACATAGATAGCCGCAACCATATCCGAACCAGTACCTGCGCCCCTTCCCTTTAGGGCCGGACTAGTTAAAAATTCCATATCTTTATGCAAAGAACTTTGGTCTTGGGCAAAAACCGGCGCCACCAAAAACAGCATCATGAAAACAGCTTTCATTCCTTATTCCTATTTCAAAGAATTAGAAATAATTTACCACCCTAAAAATTGTCTGTCAATATATTTTATAATCCGTTACATAGTTTATAAAAATTCTTAAAAATTTCTGCAACTAATATTGGGCCTGTGCCGCCGGGGGTTGGCGTAAATTGAATATTCCTTTCTTCTGCGCCATTCAAATCAAAATCGCCTTTTATCTTTCCATCTTGAAAATCATAACCAAAATCTATCGCGATAGCGCCGGTTTTTAACATCTTCGGCTTAATTAAACCGGCTTTCCCAACTCCGCTTATAACCAAATCAAATTCTTTTAAATTAGATAAATCGCTTTTACTATGAAATACTTCTAATTTTTTGCACTTGTCTTTAAAATATTCCGCAATCGGTTTTCCAACTAAAAATCCCCTGCCAATAACAGCAATGGCTTTATCCCCTAATTCATAATTCATTATTCCCAATACATCCCACACTACTTCCACCGGCAATGGATTAACTAATTTTCTGCTTTCCGGAGTGAGGGCATCTACATCTTTTTTAGGATCAACTGCCGCCAAAATTTTATCCTGTTCATAATGCTTTGGTAATGGTAGCTGGATAATAATGCCTCCGATTTCCGGATCGGCGCTAATTTTTTTAATTTCAGCAATCAAATCATTTTCTAAAATATCTTCTCCGAATTGAAATAACTCAAAAACTATCCCCAATTCTTTAGCCATCAATTCTTTCTGCCTTAAAAAACTTTTAGATTGCGCCACCTGTGGTGAGCTTGTCGAACCAACTAAAACCGCGGCTAGAATTTTATCCGGCCGATTTTCTTTTTTTAATCCTTCTATTATTTTTTGGGCGATTTCTTTTCCTTTTATAATCATCCTAAATAATCATCTTTACCGCTTTTGCCACTTTTTCCGAATCATGGCGTATCAATCCTTTAGATCGGACCAAATCAGTCGCAATCGGCATAAAATTCTTTTTTGGAGGAATATTATTTAAATCCGGATTTACAAAATCTGCCCGCTCTTTTATATACGAGCTCAGCTGAGCCGGGCTTGGTTTCTTATTATTTATAATTGCAAAATCTAAAACTCCATCGCCAAGATAATTTCTCATTGTATTCACAAAATCCGAAGCCGCAAACCTGTTAGTTTCTCCGTGTTTTGTCATTAAATTTACAAAATAAACTACTTTAGCTTTAGTTTTTTGCAGCGCCTCCCGTGCTCCTTTTACTAAAAGATTCGGTATTAAACTGGTATATAAATCTCCTGGCCCAATTACTACCAAATCAGCGCCCAAAATCGCTTTCCTGGCATTAGGATTAATTTCTACCTCCGGCTTAAGCCAAGCTCTTTTTATTTTTAAATTGCCGTCATGATTCGGGATATCAATATTGGATTCTCCGCGAATGATTTGCCCGTTTTCTAGTTCGGCAACTAATTGCGAATGGCCGAGAGTAACCGGAATTACTTTCCCCTCTGTCACTAAAATTTTCCCCGCCTCTTCAATTGCTTTTTCAAAATCATTAGTAATCCGATGAAGGGCAGTAATCATTAAATTACCGAAACTATGGCCTGTTAATCCCACGCCCTCCTCAAATCGATAACTCAAAAGATTAGCCAGCATCACATTATCTGAAGAAGAAAGCGCGATTAAAGCTCTGCGAATATCGCCCGGCGGAAGAATGCCGAATTCTTCGCGTAGAACCCCGGTTGAACCGCCATCATCCGCCATTGTCACGATCGCGGTTAAATTCCGGAAATGCGGCTTTAGAGCGGTTAAAATCGTAAAAACCCCCGTTCCTCCACCAATCACTACTATTTTTTTATCGGACTTTTCATGCTTTGTCTTTAGCATTACTTTTATTATAACTCAATCTTTTCTAAATGAGTTCATGTCCTGAGCTCTTATATTTTATTGACTGGATAAGTTGGGTAAATTAAACTAAAGCTAGTCATTTTATAAAAAAATATCTGTGCGGCTAGAAGTCGCTTTTAATCAATCGCTGAAAAAAATACCCCTTCCTGGAACTAATGGAGGCGCGAGCGGCGAAGCTTATGCCTATAAAAAATATGACGGTTCCGTTGTATTAATTGATGAAACTCTCATGTATCCCGCCCAAGAAAAATCACTCAAAAGGTTTCTGATGATTAAAAGCTTTGAAATTTATGAAATTAATGACAAAGAAAGAAAAATCATATTCAAGCGCTCTGCCGGAAGCAAAGAAAACCCTATTTCCATAGATAAAGAAGTAGTGCTCTGGATAGCTTTTGACCCCTTAACTGAATTAACTTAAATGGCCTTAACGGGCCATTTTAATTTTCACTTAAATCTTTTTCTAATTTTTTTTCAATTTCCCAAGTATCAATCTGCCTAAGCATTCGTTCCAATTCCGGATCATCTTTTAAATCAAAACCATGCTTTTCTAAATATAGCTTAAGTAAACTAAGAATCTTAGTGACTTCCTGTTCGGTGGTAAGATTAATCTGCAAATCCACCTCAGAACGAAGTTTATCAATTTTTGCGGCCCGATTCTGGCTCATAAGCACTAATACCGCAAGACAAATCGCTTCTAAAGAAACAATGGTAATTAATAGAATAAAAGGATATGGGTCAAAAATCGGGAAAACCGAAATTAATCCGGAATTCCAAATAACCCAAGCCAAAAACCAGCTAAGATTGAAAATGAAAAAACTGATGCTTCCAAAAAGCTTAGTCAAATAATCCGCCATTCTCTCGCCCCGAGTCCTCTGCTGATTTAATTTAGCCTCAAAACTTTTAACAACGTATCGCTTTCGAGAAATCTTACTTACCCCATCTTTAGACTTTTCGGGGCTCGGCCGCTCTAAAATCGTATTAGTTTGATTTTGATTATTGGATTCGCTATTCATGAATTAGTTGTTGCTCGTCGTTTACTGTCAATTGTCTAATATACATCCCCGCTTTTCTCTATCTGTTCATCTTCATAGGGAACTCCGAAGCGCCGATAAAATTCATCTCCAACATTTTTAAAAACTCCCACCACCAAAGCAATCACCCAATAACGGCGTCCTGGGATAATCTTAAGCGCCAATCTGGTACAAGTATAATTTAAAAATCCGGAAAAAGCGGCTTCATTTTTTTGCTTTGCGGAAACTTTTTTAATTGCCTCTGCCAACCTCTCAATATAAGGATCTAATTCTTTTCTAAATTTGGGGTCAATGTAGGGCATAAATAAAATTTATAGTTTCTATAATTATAACTAAAATAACGCAAAAATTAAAAACCCAAGCATTACCAAAATTAATGCCAGTTTTACCGCGCTGCCAGCTAAAAATCCTATTAAAGCTCCTTTGGCGGATCGAATTGCTTCGTTTTGGGTTCTACCGCTTAAAATTTCTCCAATAAATACTCCGGCAAATGGCCCGACTATTATTCCAATTGGACCCAAAAACATAATTCCTATAACAAAACCTAGAAATGATCCTAAAATTCCGTATTGGCTGGCATTATATTTTTTAGCTCCTAACACCGGCATTAAGGCGTCCAAAACCATAGTTAAAATAGTAAATATAAAAAAGATTAAAATTAATTTCAAAGTAATTACGGAGAAATCCGTGGCATAACCGAAAAATAAAAGCCCCAACCAAGCCATTGGCACTCCCGGCAAAAGTGGAACTGCCACCCCGATTGCTCCGAATAAAATAAACGCGAAAGATAAAGAAATAAGTAAAATTTCCGCTAACATAGTATTATTATACTATGTAAGCAAAAAATATGCGCTTTTTAATTTCAAAATTAAATACTTCAACAAAAACTTTCCTAAGGCAATGCGGATACATAGAAATCGCCAATCCGCACAAAAACAATGAAATCAGCTATGCCCGCAGCCTGGATCCTGGAAGATTTTATCCAAGGTTCCATATTTACCCCGTTAGAGACCGCGAGGGCTCGCAGCGCGCTTCTGTCTCTAACGGGGTTTATCTCTCATTTGATTTACATTTAGATGCTAAAAAACCAAGCTATGAGGGAACTTCCGCCCATAGCGGGGAATATGACGGGCAGATAATAGAAGAAGAATCGGAACGGATTAAAAAAATAGCTGAACGATTCAAGCCAGAAAATCATTCTCCGACTTCATTGGGATTTGTAGAAAAAAAATCTCTGTGGCAAAAAATAAAAGACTATTTTGTATAGTCTTTTTATTCCGTGCGCAATAAATGCGGAATGTGCTCTGCTGATAGCCCGGAAATAAATATTTTATTCTTTTTTATTAAAAGCTCTGTAACAGATGCGTTTGGCACAAAAATTCCCCTATTTAATTTTCGAAAACGCTTCATTGCTTCTCCGGTAATTTCTAAATCAGGATTGAATAGCCTCAAAAAAACTCCTTTTATAAACTGCCCGTGAGTAAAAATATAAATAACAGAAGCTGGGTGATTTCTGACGGTTTCTAGAAATTCCCCCACTCTTTCGTGCATAAAATTCCAAAATGACTCTGCCCCCTCCCCATCGATAATGTGCTGATCTAATTTATCCCAATAAATATCCCTGCCTTCTTTTCGGTCTTCCATAGTGGTATTCGCGTATTGCTTAGCAGAAAGATAAGTAAATTCCTGAACCGGCCAGATTTCTTTAGGAACTTCAGGAAATTTCTTTAAAATCGGCTGTGCAGTTTCTTTTGTGCGCGTATAGCTAGAATGGACAATCAAATCCGGCCTGGGTAAATTTAAATTTGCCAAAAACTTAGCCTGTTCTTTGCCTAACTTGGTAAGATGAATATTAAAAGGATCCTTGGTTCTTCCCCCTGCATTAGAAGCGCTCTGAGCATGACGAAATAAGTAAACCCTCCTCTCACTCACTATTTCGATCACTATTTTAAGTTATCAAAAGAATGCTAGCCATAGATTAGCTTAGTTAAATAAAAAAGTAAATAAAAAAACCGCCTTAGCTTTGGCGGATTTTTATTTTTATGAAATATCAGGAGAAGATGGAAGCCAATCCATCAGCCTTTTTCGATGTTTATCAATTGACCACTCATCGCTATGCTTAAAAAGTATCGGGTGCAGTTTTTGAAAATGCCTCAATATTTTAACGGATACATGGGGAAAGCTAACTGGGATACTTTTATTATAGGATTCCAAAAAAGCCAAAAGAGGCGTTTTGACCTGATTGAGTTCTAATTCATTATTCTTTGTTTTCATTGCATTTCTATATTAATACAAATAGCTTTAAAAATCAAATCCGAGCAAAGAAAAAGCGATTCTTTATGAATCGCTATTTTTAAAACGCTGCTCCTGATTTTCGCCCCAATCGCTCTTCAAGGAAATTAATAACTTGAGAATAATTCCCTCTTAAAATCACTTCCAGCGGACTGCTGCCTAGAAATTGGGAATTTACCGATGTCATCCATTGTTCTGCTTTCTTTTCGTCTTTGAATAATCTGTTTGCCCAAAGAGTGGCTTTAATTATGATAAAGCCTAGTAATTCTGCCCTGCTAGATTTATCCACTTTTTTATTAAGAGCTTCCAATTGTTTAAAGCTAAACCCAAAATGCTTTTTGCAACATCCTATACAGATAGGAACCCGCTCTCCGTTTGGCGCTTCAAATCCGGACATTCTTTTTTTAGATTTACCGCAATATCCGCATTCCATATTTATTCTTTTAAAGAACTAATTAACTTAAAGTAATATATCCTTTTTCTATATTAAAATCAAATCACTGCCCGCGCAAAGCTCGCCAAAGTGGGTCGACAACTGGAGTATGTTAAAACCTATTTAATATTTATTTATAAAAAAACCGCCGAAGCGGTTATTTTTCTATTTTTTATTATATTTCTCATAATAATCCATCAGGAACTGCCCGCAACTACTTCCTATATCAGCGCCGGGCGGAATATAAAATTCGGTTGCAATTCCTTCTTTTTCAAGAATTTTGCGGAAATAATCTATTCTCGGAGATTTTATAAAAGAAGCGGATGGTTTTTTATTATAAACCAAAAATTTTATTGGAATGTTGCGATTCTTTAATAATTCAACTAACTTGAATAAATCTTCCTCTCGATCGTTAACCCCGTCAATTAAAGCATAATGAATCTCGGCTGAATTGTTGGTGCATTTCATAAAATACAAAACTGCATCAATGCTTTCCCTAATAGAGCTTGCTGCCGGCATAAGCCACTTTCGCGCTTTGAAATCCGGCGAGTGTAAAGAAAGATGGAATTTTAAAGGAATCTGGTTTTTTCTCACGGAATCTACAAATTTTTCCATTAATTCCATCTTGGGTATTAATGAAGCCACTGCAAAACGCACAACTTGATAATTTTTTTGATATTTATCTCTGATTTGTCTGCAAGATTCTATAACATTTTGAATATTGAGCAATGGCTCTCCGCACCCCATAAAAGAAATTAAAAACACTTTATTTCTATTTAATCGGGTCAATAAATTCAGATCTTGGACAACGTAATCAATGCAAGGGGCAATTTCTTTGGGCGTCAAATTTCTTACTTGCAAATCATAATCAGATAGAAAGCAAAACTCGCACATTAAATTGCAAGCAGTTTGAACGGGGACACAAATAATATCCTTTCCATCATCTTTATTAATGTAACTAAATTCTATGATTTGACCCCTTGAAAGAAAAACAAATTTAACTGTTTTGTCCACTTTTGAATATACTTTGTCTAATAATTTCAAATCTAAGCCGATCGTCTTCATTTTATGTTCTGTATCTAATTTTCAAAAACTAACTATCTACTATAGTATTCAACTATTTCAAAAGAGTCAAAAGAAAAAACGGCTTAAGAGCCGTTTTATTTTAATTCAATCCAGATAATAAAAGTTTAAAAAGTAAACACGACATAGAAAAACAAGAAAACTGCCACATAAGAAATTACTATTCCTATTAATAGAGCTTTCCAGCTTTTTAGCCAGACAGCAACCAGAACCGGCAATAATAAACTTGCATACCAATAATAAACCATTAGCTCGGCAACTGCCATTGCAAGTTGGACTATCTCCATCTTTCTCTTTTTATTAGGAACAAATTACTGCTTAATATCTTACTATCCAATTAAAAATAAGTCAAATCATTGGGTGCCTGAAGGGAATCGGACCCTCGCAGCCGCTGCCACAGAGCGGAGCTCTACCATTAAGCTACAGGCACCATATTTTAATTGTAATTAATTTATACTAAAATATAAAATTTGTAAAACAAAACGCCCTTATAGGGCGTTCAGACTTAAAAGATGTTTTCCGGTTTTTTCGCTGGGATCAAGCCGGGTTAAAACTCTGACATCAGGAAAACAATGTACCTTTTCCTCTTCGTTCCGCAAAATTAACTCTATATGAAGCGGATTATTCGGTCCGAATTTGCTGGGTATCATTTTTATATAATCCTCATAACTTATTGATAGACAAAGAATTCCTTTAATCGGGTCATGGATATAAACTACTCCGTCTTCACTTGCAAAAGTTCTTATCTTTAAATCCTTTACCCGAACAGGTATTAAGCATCCTTCCTTTAAAATTTTGTCTGTATTGGAGAATATACGAATTTGCGGATCAAACTGAATCGCCAATTGCACTCTATTTCTTAAAATTCTTTTTGCCAATTCAATTTTTTCATCATCATTAAGAATTCTCAAAAAATGATCTTGTTCCATTTTTTGCAAATAATCATTATATAAAACAGCTAATTTAAGGTTGTTTTTATAATCTTCAACTTTATCCGGATCAAATCCTAAATAAGATTCGACGGGATTTTCTTCAGCCATATTGCCGGAATTTCATTGAGCTAAAAAAATAATAGCATAAAATAATAAATATTGCAAATCCTGATGCGGAAATAAAAAAGAGGCCTAAAGGCCTCTAAATTCAGAAAATCTCTTTATGGGGTGTTTGGCGATATCTAATAATGGATTTCGTACCGAATTATCAAGATTCAGCAAAAGCCAAAATAATTTAACTTTATCCAAAAATTTGCTTTTGAACCGCCATTGCCAAGAAAATTTCCAATCCTTATCCAGCGTTGGTTCTCTGTAGAAGAGCATACTAAACCTCCAGCATTTGAAGTTTTTATATTATAGCAAAGTTTTTTATTAAAATCAAGCATAAATGAAACTCCACGGCCTAATAGTTCGACAAGCCCACTGTAAACGGCCGTGGTTTCTTTTATATCACAAGCGAAGCCAAGTCAGACTTGGCTTCGCTTATCCGGCACTACACCTAGGTGTAGTGCCGGATAAGCCAACTATCCACGGCCCAATAGTTCAACAAGCCAGCTGCAAACAGCCATGGTTTCACATCTACACTTAATAATTACCTCCGGATTGTTAAGTGCGGAGGTTTAGTAATGTGTTTCGGCATATAAAAATTGATCTTAAATTAAAAACCAACTTATAATTTTTTAATTTGTGCCGGACCCCAGAGTCGAACTGGGCACGCCTGCCTCTTCAGGGCAGCGCTCTACCGATGAGCTAGTCCGGCATTAAAGTATTGTTAAAATATAACTGATTTTAAAATAGATTTCAATATTGCGACTTGTTTGCAATTTCCGCAGTATTATTATTCCTGCGGGGAAGTAATCTCGCATTGTCATTCTGATCCGCCAGCTGGCGGAGAAGAATCTCATTAT
>JAUSKT010000019.1 GCA_030646915.1 bacterium | reverse complement strand
AGGAAATAGTTAAAGAATTTACTAAGGCAGGAGTGGAAGTAGAAACATCCCAAATTTCAAATACTCCGTTTTGAGTGCCAGAAAATAGATATTTGCCCTGTAAATCGGATTTGCTCGCGGTATTAACGGCCGCCTGATTCTGTCCCACTAATCTCATTGAGGTGCTAGCTTGTAAATTAGATATGTTGCCAAAAACAGTTAGTGGTTGATCGGGAGTAGAAGTTCCAATCCCTACAAAACCATTTTGATTAACTCCTCCTATCCAGAAGGAAGGAGTAGAACTGCCATTATTACTTACAACAAAGGAAGGATTAACTTCTCCCATTTCTACAGATAAGGTCCCCCAAGGAGTTGAGGAGGCAATGCCTAGAGCTTGAGATATTGAGGAACTCGCTGTTCCGGTTGTAGTAATACTGCCCGTCGCGATTAAATTTGCCAAACTAAGATTTCCGGAAAATAATCCATTACCTTGGACTGCAAAGAGTGCTCCAGGAGTCGTGGTGCCGATGCCGACTTTGCTGTCTGATTTTATATACATTGCCGCGTTATTGCCGGCATTAACATTAAAAAGCATATTTTTGTTTTCAGTACGGAATACTAAATCTCCAGCAACTGCACCAGTCGATAAACCATCAACTCCTTGAGCGGTTCCAATGTAATTTTCTATAGCAGTCCTACCCGTTGCCAATACCGCATACTTTGCTGTTCCACCACTCAAGATAGAAGAGATAACATCATTTCCGCCCCCATTCACTTCTAATTTATTCCCTGGGTTTACTGTGCCGATGCCGACACGCTCATTTTGGCCATCAACAGTCATTACGAGATTATCGTTAGTAACCTGCCCAAAATGGATTTTTGAATTTGATGTTTGACCCGCAATAATGGTGTCGCCTTGGGCACTCCCAGTAAGAAAATGATTTGCGGCTGTTGCAATGCCAATCCGACCATATAAGGTGGAATTGTCGGTATGATAGAAGCCCAAGAATGGCGCGGCAGATCCACCAATGCGCATTTCTTGAAATCCACGCATGTCCAAACCTGCGGCAGGCGCATCTGTTCCAATGCCAACTTTTCCGCTAGCATCAACAACTAACCTTGTTACTCCGACAGATAAAGTATCTGTAGCAACCAAAGTTCTTACAGTTGTCGTGCCGGCAATCAAAGCATTGCCGTGAACCGCTAATAAAGCCCCGGGAGTTGTAGTCCCGATGCCGACGTTTCCGCCAGATTGCAATGACATAATTGTTGGCGTATTATTTCCTTCAGAATTTAAATCTCCGTCGCTTAGTCTTATATCTAATTGGGTTTTAGATGAGACGCCGGAATTTACATAACGCTTTAAATCAAAGCGCGCAAAATTATCATATGCTGTGCCACCAACGCCATTTCTTGAAAGAGTGAGTATGGTTTCCGGATTTGCAAGAGTAGAACCTCCATTAGTAGACGTCCCAACTATCATCATCGCCGATGGATTGTACCAAGTTGTAACGCCAGGTTGAGAAGTAGTATTGACTTGTAATTTTGCTACTGGACTTGATGCTCCGACCCCAACATTTCCGCTGACAATAATTCCATTACTTGGCGCAGAAGTTACATTTGCGTAAGTACCGACTGATAAACCGCCATTACCTATATCTAGCGGCTGATTTCCATCAGAGTAGATTAAAACATGAGCAGTACCAGCAGTAGATCTTGTAAGATAAGCAGTATCTGTCCCGCTATTTAATATAAGTTTTTGATTTGCATTTATACCGATAGTTCCAGTCGCCGTAATATTATTGGCCCAAAGATTTCCAGCTAATAAAGCATTACCTTGGACTGAAAATAATGCGCCTGGAGTGGTAGTGCCAATTCCAAGATTGCCAGTTGAGCCTAAACGCACTTTTTCAGTCACAGAACCGCCAGCGGCTCTAGTATAAAATGCAAGACCACCGTCCTCGGTTCCCTCTGCGGGGTCTTCATCTACGCCAACTACCGATGCCATTACATCCTGATTCCCGCCAGCGTCCGAGAATTTGAAGTCAATCCTAGCAATGTCCTCTGCGGCTGGCGTTCCAGAATCGCTTTGTAGCGTCAAAATTATATTATCCGCACCAGCACCAGTATTAACAACATCGAGATTGGAGTCAGGACTATCCGTCCCAATGCCGACATTACCGTTTATTAATAAATTACTTGTTTTACTTCCGGCAAACGAACCAACTTCAACTCCGCCAGTCCAGTCAGCCATGCCGTTTATAAATAGTTTAGTTGTAGACCATCCCCCAAAGTAGCTAACAACATTTCTATTATTAATACTAAATCCAGTATCAAAAGCTGAATTAGTTTGAACTAAATTTATACCGTCTTGATGTGTCCCTGTTTCTAATACTAACTTTTTACCCGGAGTAGTAGTCCCGATGCCGACACTACCTCCAGCGGTTGCAAGATAAGTATTATTAGTAACTGTAAGTTGAGTCGTAGTGGCATTAACTAAAGTTGCAAGTTCATTAGCATCCAAAGTTAAACCGTTATTAGAGCCATCGGCGCGAAAATTGAAAACATCTCCTGCTCTGCCAGAAAAATATACTTGACCCCCCGTTATGCTTATCCCTAAATCGGCGGTACCATTATTTCTTTTCCATTCTATCCCAATTCCAGTACCACCAACATCTGAATCCATTACATTAATTGCCATATCTGCAGCGCCAATAGTTAAGGCTCTGCCAAAACCAGTAGGAGCTACGGGGCCAATAACAACTTCCCCTGCTAATGCTACGCTTGATGAAGCTATAAATGAACCAGAGACATTAAGACTTGAAGAAACCGTTGAGGAAGCCGAAGAAATAAAACCATTGCCAATGGTTAACATTCCGGTAGTGGAAGCATTAGCAAAAGTCAAAGTCCCAGTTGCCGTTAAATTAGCCAAACTAAGATTTCCAGAAAATAATCCATTTCCGTGGACTGATAAGCGTTGAGAGGGTGAAGTTGTACCAACGCCAACTTTGCCACCGTTGATAGTCATGTTAAAGAGACTGCCGATATCCCCGGCCACATCTCCTGTTTGCCAGGTATAAAAGTCGAAAGCATTGTTATTTGTTGCGTTGTTGTGACGGGTCTTTATTGCCTGGTTATAATCAGTTGTTCCGGAATTTCCAAAAACTATTTGGTTGCCGAGGAACCCTTCAGAGGAGTTGCCACTTCGCAGCTGCAAACCGATGCTGCCCGCAGTATTACCAACGCCTTTGACGTCCAAACTGCCTATCGGGTTCGTCGTCCCGATTCCGACATTTCCGGTGATATACACCGAACCCGTGGCAATTAAACCATTAACAGTAGTAGTACCGGCAATTAAAGCTCCTCCATGAACCGAAAGGGGCTGGGATGGAGAAGTAGTTCCGATGCCCAATCGTCCATTTGTATCTATTCTTGCAGATTCACCTCCTGTCACTCTATTGAATTGAATAACATTCGATAATGTTGAATGGTCAATACCAAATATTGAAATACTTGCTCCACCAGAAGTATTCTGTCCTCCTACTAAACTAAGCCCACTATTATTTCCATTAATAAATAAGCCATAACCTCCCGTTGGAATAGTGATGTTTCCGCCAACGCTCAATGCGCCGCCTATAGCTGCTGACGAAGAAGCATTTAAAAATCCACTAACTAAAAGATTTGAAGAAATCGTAGAAGAAGCCGAGGAAATAAAACCTCCAACTTGAGTAGCCAGTCCGGCTACTGACAAAGTAGAGGAAGCGGATAATGGGCCAGCTACCTGCAACGATCCGGCCACAGTGGAAGAAGCCGAACTGATAAATCCATTAGATAAAGTAGCCAGGCCATTATACAAAACTTGAAATAATGGAACTGTGCCGGTAGCATTTTGAATGCTAAAAATCGGAACATTTTGTTGATTAGATGAACTGGCAGTTACAGATAATAATCCATTTACTCCAAGCCCGTTCCAAAGCATAGAGTTGCCGGTTACTTCTAGTTTCCCATTGCTGAATATATCGCCGGCAAAAATAGAACTGCCATTAGAACCAAAATCGCTGCTGTCAGAAAGAGTGGTGCTAGCTAAGCCTAATAAATCCAAATTGCCAGAAACCATAATCCGGGCAGTAGAGGTATAGTAAATAGTGGATTGAAGAGCATTGGCAATTCCTCTACCTCCAATCACATATACATATCCATTAGCAGCAACAGAAGAATGTCCGCCCCTGATTCCCGGCAAAGCATTAGCATTGGTTGCCCAAGCGCCGGTTGAACCGTCACTATTTAATTTTGCATAATAAATTGTAGATTGAAAAGAACCATCAGTTCCTCCAATCACATATGCATATCCATTAGCAGTAACAGAAGAATGATATCCCCTGATTCCCGGCAAAGCATTGGCAGTTGACCAGGAACCCAATGATCCATCCGCTCCAGAGTTAAATGCAATCGTCCTGGTCGCCACTTCAAAATTGGCGATATTAGGAGTAGTGGTGCTAAAACCAAATCTGCCATTCGGTCCGATAGTGATGGAACCGATTGTTGAAGTCCCAGAAGTTCCGGTTACGGTGATTGTCCCAGTCGCAGTAATATTATTGGCCCAAAGATTTCCAGCTAACAAAGCATTGCCTTGGACTGCAAAGAGTGCGCCTGGAGAAGTTGTGCCGATACCAGTATTTCCCACCACAAAAAGAGCATTAGCTGAAACTGTTGATGAAGCTTGAAGATTGCCAGCTACCTGCAACGATCCGGCCACAGTGGAAGAAGCAGAACTGATAAATCCTCCAGTCAAAACAGAAAGTCCGTTTGCCAGCAAAGTTGAGGAAGCATTCAAAACTCCAGAGACGTGGAAATTACCTGCTACCGTTGATGATGCCGAAGAAATAAATCCTCCGGTTAGCGCGGATAGTCCGGAAACATTGAGAGTGCCGGTGGCAGTCATTGATCCGAAGAGAGTTCGATAGGCAGTCAGAAGTCCGTCGAACAGAGAATTTCCGGCAACTGAAAAGAGCGAACCTGGAGTAGTCGTTCCCACCCCGACATTTCCAGTTTCTTTGTCCACCACTAATTTATTGGTTTGAACCGCCAAGCCGCCGGCAATTGTGGAAGTGGAAGTGTTAGTGACGATTAAATTATTGATTGTCGTGGTTCCTCCGGAGATTGTTGAAGAAGCATTGAAAACTCCGGAGACTAAAAGATTGGAAGAAACCGTAGAAGAAGCCGATGAAATAAAACCTCCAACTTGAGTAGCCAGTCCGGCCACAGACAAAGTGGAAGAAGCAGATAATGGTCCGGAAACATTGAGGGAATTGGAAATCGTGGATGAGGCGGTGGAAATAAACCCGGAAAGATAAGCTAATCCTCCGACATTCAAAGTAGATGAGGCAGAAAGCGGACCGCTGACATTTAGATTATTAGAAAAAGTGGAAGATGCAGTAGAAATTAATCCGGAAAAAGTGGAAAGTCCGGAAACATCAAGGGTTCCGGTAGCAGAAATGGATCCAAAAATAGCTCGATAGATAGTTGTTAATCCGCCCAATAAAGAATCACCGGCAACTGAGAAAAGAGAGCCTGGAGTAGTAGTGCCGACCCCCACATTTCCGGTTTCTTTGTCTACCACGAGTTTGTTGGTTTGAACCGCGAATCCTCCGGCAATAGTGGAGGTGGAAGTATTAGTGACAATCAAATTAGTAATAGTAGTGGTGCCTGCGGAGATGGTGGAGGAGGCTTGCAAGACGCCGGCAATCTGCAAAGATCCGGCCAATGTGGAAGAAGCCGAAGAAATGAATCCATTAGTCATCGTCACCATCGTTGTAGAAGCATAAGGGATTGTTAATGTTCCAGTTGCATTGATATTGGCAACATTTAAATTTCCAGAAATTAAGGCATTTCCTTGAACTGCCAGTAAAGCTCCGGGAGTATTAGTGGCAATACCCAACTGACCGGAAGAATTAATGCGCGACCTCTCTAATCCTCCAGTGACAAATCCTAATATATTGTCTCCGGAAAAAATACCAGTATCATCATCATTAAAAAAAGTAAAAGCCGGCGCTGAAGCGCTTCCTAATGTTCCAGATTTGAAGTTTCCTGCGCTTAAATACAGATTGCCAGATGTATCTATAGCCGCTCTTTGCCCGTTGTTTTGGTCAGCGAATATAAGTTGACTAGCAGCTCCTCTGATTTCCCAGTAAATATTATCCGAGTTATCTAGCCTAAAAATCGGGCTACTTCCTTTTATATGTAAAAGTGTGGACGGATCATTTGTTCCGATTCCAACTTTTCCACTGCCCTGCTGAAGCACTAATTGAGTTGAGCCAATAGTAAATCCTTGTCCATTGGCAATTGTTGAAGTTCCGGTTGTACCGGTTAATGCTAATACGCCGCCAATTGAAACCGAAGAAGAAGCTTGTATATTGCCGGTAACTTGTAAAGTATTTGAAACAGTAGAAGACGCCGAGGAAATAAAACCACTTAAAGAACTTAATCCGCTGACATTTAAATCTTTGGAAGTGACGAGATTGCTGGAGAATGTTCCAAAGCCGGCGGATAAGCCGTTAAGTGTAGAAGTGCCGGTTATATCCAAATTGCCAAGACTCAAAAGATTTCCGGAAAATGTTCCAAAACCGGCAGATAATCCGGCTAAACTGGAAGTTCCAGTAACTCCTAAAGTATTAGCGGATACTCCCCCGGTGAAAGTGGAAGTGGAAGTATTGGTGACGATTAAATTATTAATTGTCGTGGTTCCTCCAGAGATTGTTGAGGAAGCATTTAGAACTCCGGAAACTTGGAACGGCCCAGCCACCGTGGAAGAAGCGGAAGAAATAAAACCATTACCAATCGTCAGCATTCCGGTAGTGGAAGCGTTATTGAAAGTAATTGTTCCGGCTACGGTCAAAGTCCCCGTCGCGGTAATATTCGCAACATTTAAATTTCCGGAAATTAATGCATTGCCTTGAACTGCGAGTAATGAACCGGGCGTGGAAGTACCGATTCCCAAATTGCTATAAAAAACAGAAGTGCCGGAAACTTGGAGAGATGAGGATGCGAATAAACTTCCAGAGGAATTTAAATATAAAAGATTAGCGGAAGTAGAATCTTGGATTTGAAAAATATTCGCTGATTGCCCGGATGCTCCGCGGATTGAAAGAGGAACTGCGCCAGAAGAAGATGCTTCAATCGTCACAATAGAATTTCCAATCGGGGTTGTTGTTCCAAAAGATGACGGGGTGGAAGTTCCGCTCACTGCTCCGGCAACTTGGGCGAAAGCGGCGGAAGAGATTTGTTTTCTGGGTGATAGCTTTTCAAAACTGGCATTATCTGAGGAAACTTCAACTTGAAGATAAACAGTATTATTAGTATTAAAATTATAATTTAACGGATCCGGATATCCATTTGCCGTATCCCCTATTTTTATATTAAAGACTCCTTGTGTGACTGTAGTTGAAGTAGAATGCGGAGCGCCAGCAGTAGTGGGCCATAACTGATTTCCGGAACCCACTGTTGGATTATCCCAAATAGAAAATTTGAAATAATAAGTTCCAGTGACCAAATTTCCGCTTGAATTGGTCAATCTGGCTTGATAATTAATAATCGTTGGCGTACCGGAAACCGCGGCAGCGCTCCCGAAAGAAAATAAAAATATCACTGCGCTGATAATAAGCGATTTTGGCAGCAATAATTTTTTAAGATATTTTCTTAGGGATTTCATAATTTTTTATTTTTTAATTTTTGCTCTGGAAAAAATTGGGTGATGCGGTTTTCCATTTTTAACCCATATGCGGAATTTCCAGTGATGCCGTACAAAGTATGAAAAAATAGCAGCCAATGGGACTAAAATTATTAAAAGCGCTAAAACAATATTTATATAAAGGATATTCAGGCCTAAAATATGTATCCCGGTAACAATCGATTTCATAATCTGCGGCTCTGACCAGCCAGAAACTAAATTGCCTAATTGCTGCTGGGCGCGGATTTCATAAATTCCTGAACCCAAAATAATTTTTTTAGCTATTATCCACTCTCCGGAATCAAGCGCCTGGGCAGTCAGCTGCAAAGAATTTTCTCCGGGCTTTTGCACTGCCACAGTTACGGAAGCATTTGGATTTGCTCTTCCCTCCAGATACAAGACTTCTTCCACAGAATGAAAATCTTCCGGATTCACAAAAGCCGGCGGAGGTAAAACAGCTTTTTGATTATCAGCGAAGCTGATTGAGGTTCCGAGAAAAATCCCCAAAAGCACTAAAGCCGAAAAAATCACCGTTAATACTGCTTTTGTTATTTTAAAATTTAAAATGGCCATAAATTTTTAAAATCATCTTTAAACGCATGCTGGAGATGGTGGCGGTGGCGGATCCAAATTATCAAAATAAAAACTGACATGAAGAAAGTAATGGAGATTAAAATTGAAAGGATGGCCGGCCAGGACATAAAGAAGAAAATGAAATCAATTCCTTCAGAATTTATAAAGCTCAGCGGCGAAAAAATAATATTCAGGACCGCTGATCCATCCCGGAAATTGCCGGCTTTATCGTAAGCCCGGACAATTGCTTCATACCGCCCGATTTTTAAATTAGAAAATTGGTATGGGCTGGAAACTTCGTAAAAGAAAGATGATTCAGTCGGCCCGCTTTTGAGGGGTATCAATTTTATTTGGAAATAATCAAAGCCAGAAAGCGAATCAGTGGTAAAAAATCGGAAAATTGGATTTTTGTTAGAAGTTCTGGCAGACGGAGAAACTTCTGGGTTAAATTCTGCCGGCGGCAAAGAATCAATATTTAAAATATAATGGCTTGTCCCTCCCCAAGTTCCACCGGCTTTTTCCCGGACATGGAAATACCAAATTCCGCTTTCTAAATTGTCAAAAGTAGCTTCAGAACTGGTAGCCATAACCGAAGCAGGAGGCGCGGTATTCGGGCTGTGGTCAATCAGATAACTGAAACCTGATGAATTTGATGAAGCAGACCATTTTAATATTGGATTTGGATCACGATACCATTTCCCCTGTTCCGGATGCGTTGGAGAAAAAACATCCGGACCCTGGAGCGGCGGCAGAAGCAATTTAAATTCGGCTGGGGAAGTTTGCTTGAGAATATCAGTGCCAAGCCCATCATTAGCCAGTACGGAAGTATTTTTACCAAAAGAAATCTTCGCTTCGCCGGGAGCCACCACTCGGAAAGTAAAAGATTGCACCACTCCTTCGGAAGTATTGATTCCCGGAGAAGGAATTCCGCCGATAAAATAAATTCTTCCCTCGCGATTAGAAAAAGTGGGCGGACTGGCCCAGATTTGGACTATTGAATGGCCGAGCGATGGATTGGCAATCTGCAATTTATCCGCCGGAAAATTAAGTTCCGCCTCTATCGTATTTATTGGCACATTATTGGTATTCATAATTACCGAAACATCAAAAGTGCTTCCTAAAATGAATGAACCTATGGCCGGAGTCAGCCTTAAAGTGGCAGCTTCAGCTATTCCGCCCTGGAATAGGAATAATAAGAAAATTATTTTAAATATTTTATTTTTCATCTTTTTAAAATATTATTTATTGATTCCTCTGCGCCTTGAAGCAATGAGTACGAAACGGTTTTCAACAAAGACCAGAAATTTTCCAGGAAAGATTTAACAGTTGATAAAAAGTTTTTAACTGTTGAAATGGCTTGGCTTGGCGGGAAAATATTTACAAACTGGGCAATTTCATTATTTCCTGAAAAAACTTGCTGGGAATTTTTATTAGATGCAAATTCACTGGATTCTTCCAAATTAGATTTAGGAATTGGGAGAGTCTCGGTCCAGTCGGAGAAAAGATAGCTTAAAATTTTTCTGGCAGCCTGTTCCGGTTTGGCCAAAAGAATACTAAAATCCGCAAGGCCAGTTTTTCCATCACAATTTAAGTCTGACCTACTGCAAATTATTCTTGGAATGGCAGGATTAGTAGTGCCAAAAAATGGCAATAGGCTGATGAGAACGCCATCGCCGGATCCGGGGTGAGTTTGGACAACTTCTCCAAGTGCGGAGGGTGTTGCAAAAACTTCTGTTGAAGTTGCAATAGAATTTCCGAAAAAGTCTTCAGCCCGCACAATAAAATAATAAATTATGCCGTTAGTTAAAGTTGCCTGAGTTGAAGCAAGTACATCGCCAACCGAAGTAAAAGCATATTGGCTGCCGGAAACCGTCGATACTCCGACATTATAGCCAGACACATTCCATCCCAAAAATCCTTGCGCGGCCGTCCAAGAAAGCGCGACTGAACCATTGCCTGCCGTTGCCGATAAAACCGGCGTACTCACAAAAGGATAATATAAAAATCCGTCATTTAATTGAAAACTACTTGCAGTACTGGTTCCGATAACAAATTCATCTAATGCATCAAGTAAAATATAGCTGGCCGAAGCAGAATATTCTCCGGGGGCAATAACCGATTCTAATATGGAAAAATTATTTGAAGCGGCTTCGCTTGCATAAATAAAAACTGGGTAAGCAAAAAACCATCCTAGCGCAGAAAAGCTAAAAATTAGAATTAAACTTCGAATTGTAAGTTCGCCAATCATGTTCATTTTGGCGTTGGCAAGCAGCTAGAATTAGTATTAAATACTCCGCTTCATTGCCACTAATAATTTTAGCAAAGAAGTTCTTTATTATACATACTCCCCTAGTTCAAGTTATCCACAGGGGGAAGTTATGCACAAATCGAGGGTTGACAGGGAGGGGCTGTGAAAATTAATCCAACTTCAGAGACAATACTTTTGAAACTCCGTCCTCTTCCATGGTTACGCCGTACAAAACATCCGCAGCCTCCATGGTCGCTCTGTTATGGGTAACGATAATAAACTGGGTTTTCTTGGCGAAATCCCGAACAATATCCGCAAAACGCTTGGTATTTTTTTCGTCTAAGGCTGCGTCCACTTCGTCTAAAACTAAAAATGGCGGGGGGCTGACGGAAATTAAAGCAAAGAGCGCGGCAATAGAAACTAAGCTTTTTTCTCCGCCAGAAAGCATGTCTAATCCCCGAATGCGTTTTCTCGGCAAATTTAAATCAATTTCAATTCCTAACTGTTTGGATAATTCATCTTCTTCCATTTCTTTTTGATGCTCTTTTAATTCTTGCGCCTCATCTCCTTCTTCGATGACTTTAGGAACTTCCGGTTTTTCTAAAAATAATTTTGCACTGCCGCCCCCAAACATAAGATTAAAAAATTTATCAAATTCAACATTAATCTTCTTCAAAGATTCATCAAATCCATTGCTGATTTTTTCTTCCAATTCCTTAATCAACTGATCCAGATCAGTTGCAGCTTTTTCTAAATCTTGAATCTGAACTGCTAAAAAGCTATGCCTAGTTTCAGTTTCTTGAGCTTCTTTAATCAGCGCATGATCCACCTCGCCGATGCCGGCAAGTTCTGACCGTAATTTAAGCATTTTGCGCTCCAAAGAAACTAACTCTTCAGCTGGCATGCCAGCTGAAGCCAAGGCCAAGTTTTTAAATTCTTCAACCTTCCGGCCAATTTGAGAAAGCTGTGATTCCAAATCCTGTTTCCGCAAATTCAATCTCTCTGCCTCAAAAAGAACTTTATTTTTATCATTATTCAATTTAATGATTTCCTCCCGTTTTTTCTCCAGCCTTTCAAAAGCTTCCCGGAATTCCACGTTAAAATGTTCCAATCCATGGGAAGATTCTTCTTCTATTTTTAAAAGAGAATCCAGTTCTAAACGGATCGGCTGAAGCTTTTTCGATAAAGCGTCTTTTAATCCTTTTATATCCTCAATTTCACCTTTTTTCTTGGCAGTTTTATCAGTAACTAAATTAATTTTTTGCACCATTGAGGCAATCTCTGAATGCACTTTATCTAAAGTTTTTTCTTGTAAAAGCCCGGATAAAATGTCTTTTATTTCTCCTAAAAGAGTCAATAATTCCCCCGCCCGCAAATCGATATTTTCACTGGCTACCATCGAATTTAACATTTCCAATTTAGCTTCCAATTTGCCGGATTCCCTTTCAATTTCCGAACGCTCCCTAAGCAGTTCTTCTCGTTTTTTTCTTAATTCACTAATTTGATTTTTTTGTTTTGGCTGGCCAGCCTCAACTTTTTCCAAGTCTATTTTTAATTGGCTAAGTTCTTTTTCTTTATGAGAAATTTCTTGGTCAAGCTTTTTAATTTCCGGATTTAATTTTTCCAAGCCGGCATTAAGATCTTTTAATTTGTTGGAAAAATAAAGATTTTCCTGCTCACGCAATTCTTTTTCTAATTCTCCAAGCTTTTCCCATTTGGAAGTTTGGCGTTTTAAAAACCTGAGATGCGGAGCAATTTCTTCAATCATCGCCCGAACTTTTTCAATATTAATGCCGGTATTTTTTAATTTCCTTTCTGCCTCATGCTTTTTCAGCTGATACTGGCGCAGGCCTAAAATTTCTTCAATCATCGCCCGCCTTTCTTGAGGAGTCGCCCGGACGAATAAATCACTTGAACCTTGATTGATAATAGAAAGGCCATGAGTCCCAAGCCGAACTTTAGCAAAAAAATCTATAATGTCTTTTAAACGAACTTCAGCTTTATTTAAAAAATATTTTGAATTACCGTCCCGTTCAATCCTGCGCAAAATGGAAACTTCTTTAAAATCCACCGGAAAAAATCCGCTGGAATTATCAAAATTAATCGTTACCTGCGCCATTCCCATCCGAGGACGCTTAGGAGTGCCGGCAAAAATTAAATCTTCAGCTTTTCCTCCGCGAAGATTTTTAGCTTCCCGCTCGCCCAAAATCCAGCGGATAGCGTCAATAATATTAGACTTCCCGCTTCCATTGGGGCCGACAATGCCAGCAATGCCTCCAGGAAAATCAAAAACAGTTTTTTCCGCAAAAGACTTAAATCCTATTACTTCTAAGCGCTTAAGATACATTATAAAAATATTATAACAAAAATTTCGTAAATTAGAGAAAGTATAAAAAAATTCCGCCTTATGCGGAATTAATAACTTGGTCAATATCTTCGGCTTGCAGAGTTTCTTTTTCCAACAGAGCTTTCACCAAGGCATCCAATTTACTCCTATTCTTATTAAGCAATTCTTTTACTTCATCATATTTTTTCTTTAAAATATCTTCTAGTCTTGCTTCCAATTTTTCTTTAGTTTTCTGGGAAGCATCCAGCCCGGCTGGATTTCCCCAAAAATCAGTTTTCTCTTTATATACTGCCAATCCTGCTTCTCCATCCATACCGAATTCATAAATCATTTTCTTTAAAATATGCGTAGCTTTTTCAAAATCATTGGAATGTCCTGTGGTAATTTCATTAAAAACCAATTCTTCGGCCGCTCTCCCTCCTAAACATACTAATACCATAGCCTCCAGCTGTTTTTGAGTTATTGAATACCGGTCATCATTGGGCAATTGCTTAGTAAATCCCAAAGCAGGACCGCGGGGAATAATTGTGACTTTATGGACTGGATCAGCCTCTGGAATTAATTTTGCGATCAATGTATGGCCGGCTTCATGATACGCAGTTACATTTTTGGCCTTTTCTGTAAGTTTCATGGACTTTCTCATCGGCCCCATGGAAACTTTATCTACTGCTTCGCTAAAATCAGAATTCTCCACTTGTTTTTTATCTTTACGGGTAGCAAACATAGTAGCTTCATTAACAACATTTTCCAGATCCGCCCCTACCATTCCGGCGGTATCTTTAGCCACTGACAATAAATCTATGTTTTCAGCTAAAGGAACTTTTCTTGAATGTATTTTTAAAATCATTTCCCGTCCGGCTAAATCCGGTTTAGGAACTTCAATTTGCCGGTCAAATCTTCCTGGGCGAATTAAGGCCTCGTCCAAAATATCAGGGCGATTGGTCGCCGCCATTACTACAATGCCATCGCCGGTATTAAAACCATCTAATTCGGTTAAAATGGCATTCAAGGTTTGTTCGCGCTCGTCATGGCCGCCGCCGATTGCAACTCCTCTTTTTTTGCCAACCGCATCAATTTCATCGATGAAAACCACGCAGGGCTTCATTGATCTCGCTTTTTCAAAAAGATCCCTGACCCTAGCCGCTCCCATGCCAACAAACATTTCCACGAATTCTGAACCGCTCGCAGATAAAAACGAAACATTAGCTTCACCGGCCACCGCTTTTGCAAGCAAAGTTTTTCCGGTGCCCGGAGATCCATAAAGCAATACGCCCCTGGGAATTCTTGCGCCCAAACGTTGAAATTTTTTAGGATTTTTTAAAAATTCAACCACTTCTCGGACTTCTTCCTTTGCTTCATCGCAACCCGCGACATCGGCAAAAGTTTTCCGCCCTTCATTAGACTGATATTTTTTTGCTTTGCTTTTTCCAAAACTAAACGCTGTACTCTGCTGTTTATTCACATTTCTAATAACAAAATACCAATAAGCGCCAAAAAATAACACTATCCAAAATAAATTTAAAAGCATTGCTTCAAATAAACCATTTGAAGGAATAGGCACTATTAAGGGCACATTATTTTGGGCAGACAAATATGATATTTCATTAAGCTGAGTTTCAGTAAGATCAGCCGTAAAAGATTCAGGCTTTGATGCGTCAACTATTTTACGCACGCCATCAATGCGATAAAGAGTAATTTTTCTAACTTTCAGCTCTTTTACATTACCCGACGCGATCTCCGACTTTAACTGAAGAATATTGATAATGTCCGGAGGCAGCTGTTTTGAGCGGGAAGATTGATTCAAGACACTGAATAAAAACAAGAATAGCATCATGCCGACAATTAGCCGCGTAAGCAGGCTGTTCGCCATAAGCTTTTATTCTATTTTCAAGAATAAATACTCTACTTAGTAAAATACAAAAAGGGTAAACTAGCAAGGCTATTATTTACCAACTCTTAGCCGCCAATGCTTTATGAGCAGCATCCACTTCGGCTTCTTGTTTAGATAAACCTTCGCCTCGAGCAATTTCTTCATCTCCAAAATAAACACCGACAATAAAAATCTTTTTATGATCCGGACCCTTTTCACTAAGCGATTTATAGACTGGCGTTAATTTTAAATCAGACTGGGCTTTTTCCTGCAATAAACTTTTTGGATCTTTATCAAGGCCTTTTTGAATCACTTCTTTTATTTCCGATAAAATAAACTTAACTACAAAATTCTTGGCCGGCTCGTAACCGCCGTCCATATAAATAGCGCCGATAAGGGATTCCATCGCATTCGCCAAAATTACTTCCCTAGCGCGGCCGATATCTTTTGTTTCGCCTCGGGACATCAATAAAAAAATCTCTAAATCAATTTTTTTTGAAAGCTTGGCAAGCATCACATAATTGACGAGCGCCGCCCGCAAAGTAGTTAATTTCCCCTCTGCTTCTCTTGGGAATTGTTCAAATAAAGATTCCGTCGTGGCTAATTCCAATACTGCGTCGCCTAAAAATTCCAAACGCTCATTATGCGGCAAATGCCATTTTGGATTTTCATTTAAATAAGAACGATGAGTCAGCGCCTCTTTGAGGAGATTTTCGTTCTTAAATGAATAAGATATTAAATTTTCTAATTTGTCTAAATTCACTATTCAGTAATTAGTAATTAGTAATTAGTAATTAAACAAAAGCATAATTACTAATTACCAGTTACCAATTTCTATTTACTATTTACTATTTTCTCCGGAGCTTTATCGTCCCTGCCCGGTTCGCCTATTTCCCTGTAAATTGTGCCCAAAACTCCATTGATGAATTTTCCAGAATTCGGCCCTCCATAATTTTTAGCAATTTCAATTGCTTCATTAATAGCAACTTTCGGGGGAACTTCATTGCGGTCCGCAAATAAAAGCTCATACAAGCCAACTCGCAAAGCATTCCGGTCAATAACGGCAATCTGCGCTAACGGCCAATCGGGCGCGGCTTTTTCAATAATAATATCAATTTCTTTTTTGTGGTCCATAATCCCCTGGGCTAATTTCTTTGCAAAATCCGGCTCATCAATGCCCGGTCCGAATTCCAAAAGATTTCTTTCTAAAATTTCGAATAAATCAGGTTGTCCCGCCTCTGGCGGGATCCCGCCTTCTTTATTTTTATTTTTTAAATCAGCACGGCGGGACTTATAAAAATCCCACTCATAAAGAGATTGAAGAACAATTGATCTGCAAAGTTGTCGAGTTGCCATTATTTTTTACTTTGCTTTGGAATCGCAGAACTTCTATAAGAACCGCAATTAATACAAACCCTGTGCGGCAAAGCCGGATTCTTGCAATTCGCGCAGACATTCAACGGAATCTTTTTCAACGCCAAATGAGACCTGGTATGGCCAACAGCTGATTTAGAACGATGTTTAACTGGTACTCCTCCCATATTTTTATACAATAGCAAAAACTTATTTAAAAAGCAATTAGCTTGCTCCCTAAATATAATATGATATACTTAATTAATCCTAGAAAGGAAAGGGCAAAGACTCCTGGTCTGTCGACTCTATCCCTAAGGATTACTCTCCGATTATTTCGGGGGGCGATCTTTGAGAAGAGCATATGGCAAAACCCGGAGTCTTTTTCTTTCCGCGAACTTTCAAAACGGAGCAAGAAATGAAGAGTTTGCTTTTTATGACAAGCCTGGTTTTATTATTTGGCATTGGCAATCTGATGTCTTCAAAATATTCAACAATTGAAATCCCCATCTTTAAACTAGAAATAAACTTAAAACCCAAAATAGATCCAGAACTAGAAAAGGAAATAAGAGAAGTTATTTCTAAATCAGAAAAAACCCAGAAAAGAAAAATCTTTTCCGCGAATCAATTATTCAATCAGGCGCGGCTTTACACCGTCAGCCTGCATGCTTTCTATAAAAAAACTGATCTTGGACCGGACGAAGATCCTTCATTACTTAGTAAAAAAGAAGGCGGCTACCGCTGCTATGGGATTGTTATCAGCACTCATTATATTTTAACCGACGGGCACTGCGTGGAAGATTTAGCCAAAAAACAAGAAGTGGAAATTTGGGCGCATTTTTCTAAAACTCATAATAGAGTTTTAAGAAAAGCAGTCGAGGTTGTTGGATACACTTCATTTAAATCAACAACTATGGATATCGCCCTCCTGAAATTTAAAGATGTGAATTTCGCGGCAAAAGTTTTTGCTCCGCTCGGTAAATCTGATAAGACAAAGACCGGTGAAGACATTATAGTAATCGGCGGCCCATATTCAATTAATGAATTTCTAACTAGCGGAAAAATCGGCAAAAAAACCGCCCCGCCATATTATTTAGGGCCAGAACTGCTGGCTACGGAAGCAAAAATCTTTCCTGGAAATTCCGGCGGGCCAATTCTCAATTTAAAAGGAGAAGTGCTCGGGCTTTGTGATTTTGGATGGCCTTACCATCCGATTATAAACATTGAGCAAATCCATTTTTTTACTGGGATCGATGATGTAAAAATTATCCTTCCTAGATTATTGAAGGGCGGAGAAATTGAATTATCAGATTTCCCTTATGGAATAAAAGATAGCGAGTCCTTATCAATGCCCCATTTAAAAGAAATGGGATTAGACTCAATAAATGCGGAAGGACCCGTGGTTTTGCAGAAAAAAAGCGCAATCCCCATGATTTCCTCTCTTAATGAAATTTTCGAATGGCTAATAACCGGGGATATTATTAAGAGATATGACGGCAAAATCGTAAAAACAGTCAGTGATATTGCCAAAATAAACCTCCTCTATGAACCCGGCAAAGAAGTAGAAGTTCAAATTCTAAGAAAAGGAAAGTTTCTGCTGAAAAAGATAAAATTAATTAATGTGAAAACCACCCTTAAGAGTAGCGACGACTAAACATCAAGACTTCCCCGCAAAATTGCGGGGATTTTTATTTTTGTTAAAAGTTATCCACTGAGACAATTGGATTAATGAGATTAGTCCTATAAAATAATTGATATGCCTCGCTTTACCCATTTACATACACATTCTCATTATTCACTTCTTGACGGACTTGGGAAAATTGATGCATTGGTAAGTCGAACTAAAGAATTAGGAATGGATTCACTAGCGATTACTGATCACGGTGCCCTCTATGGCGCCGTAGAATTTTATAAAAAGGCAAAAAAAGCCGGAATAAAACCGATTCTCGGAGTAGAAGCCTACATCGCGCCCAAAGACCATAAGTTAAAAGAAAATAGCGGCGATGACCGGTATCATCATTTAATCCTTCTTGTTAAAAATAAAACTGGCTGGAAAAATTTAATTAAATTAGTAACCATCTCCCACCTGGAAGGCTTTTATTACAAGCCGAGAATGGATAAAAAACTGCTTCGGGAATATCATGAAGGGCTGATTGCTCTTTCTGCCTGCATAACAGGAGAAATTCCGAAATTAATTTTAAATAATAATTTTTCTGAAGCAAAAAAGGCTGCTTTGGAATACCGAGAAATTTTCGGAGAAGATAATTTCTATCTGGAAATCGGGCATCATCCAGGCATCGCACCGACTATTAAAGCAAATGAAGGATTAAAAAGACTTTCTTCAGAAACCGGAATTCCATTAGTGGCTACGCAAGACATCCATTATGTAAAAAAAGAAGACGCAGAATATCACGACATTTTATTGGCAGTGCAAACCGGAAATAAGCTTTCTGATAAAGACCGCCTTACCTTAAAAGACGACGATTTTTCCATGCGCTCGCCGGAAGAAATGGCTGAATTCTTCAAAGATGTTCCAGAAGCGCTTGAAAATACCGCTAAAATCTCCGAGGCCTGCAACTTTGAATTAGAATTAGGGAAAACACAATTGCCGGAATTTACCTTACCGGAAAATGAAACAGCTAATTCTTTCTTAAGAAAACTTACCGAAGAACGCACTTCTATCCGATATCCAGAACTAACTGTAGAAGTAAAAAGCCGCATTGAGTATGAATTAGGCGTTATCGAAAAAACTGGCTTTGCCGATTATTTCTTAATTGTCCAGGATTTTATAAACTGGGCGAAAGACCGCGGAATCGTAGTCGGGCCAGGAAGAGGTTCGGCAGCGGGCAGCATCATTTCTTATATTTTAAATATTACTGATTTAGACCCGCTAAAATATAATCTCCTTTTTGAAAGATTTTTAAATCCAGAAAGAATTCAAATGCCGGATATTGATATAGATATAGCGGATGCAAGGCGCGATGAAGTTTTTGGATACTTAGAAGAAAAATATGGAAAAGACCGGGTTGCCCATATTATTACTTTCGGAACTATGGCGGCGCGAGCCGCAATCCGTGATGCCGGGCGGGCAATGGGATTAAGCTACGGCTTTTGCGACCAAATCGCCAAACTTATTCCTTTTAATCCAACCCAAGGCATGAAAGAAGGCTGGCTGGACCAATGCCTTAAAGATGTCGTGGAATTAAGAGATCTTTACCGAAATAATGAAGATGCTAAAAAACTTATAAATACAGCAAAAAATTTAGAAGGAGTAGTCCGCCATGCGTCTGTCCATGCTTGCGGAACTGTTATAGCAAAAGAACCGCTCACTGAATATATGCCGATCCAATACGCGCCGCAAGATGAAAATACCATTATCACCCAATTTGAAATGCACAGTGTTGAAGATCTCGGCCTTTTAAAAATAGATCTCTTAGGATTAAAAAACCTTACTATCATAGAAAATACTTTGCGCCTAATTGAAGATATTAATGGAGAAAAAATTGATATCAGTAAAATTCCTTTGGATGATAAAAAAACTTTTGAGCTTCTACAATTAGCCGATACCACTGGAGTTTTTCAATTAGAATCCAGCGGCATGCGGCGCTACCTTAAAGAATTGAAACCGACTGAGCTAGAAGATATCATCGCCATGATCTCGCTCTATCGCCCGGGGCCTATGGAACTTATTCCGGAATATATGAAAAGAAAATTAGGAAAAGAAAGAGTGTCCTATCTTCATCCCCTACTAGAGCCGGTTTTAAAAAATACTTACGGGATAATGATCTATCAGGAGCAGCTGATGGCTGGCGCCAGAGCGCTTTCTGGATTTTCACTGGCAGAAGCGGATATCCTCCGAAAAGCTGTCGGCAAGAAAATAAAATCGCTGATGCAGGAACAAAAAGAAAAAGTTATCAATGGCGCGATAAAAAACGGAGTTAAAAAAGAAATTGCCGAACACTTCTGGACTTTAATCGAGCCTTTTGACCGCTATGGATTTAACCGATCGCATGCCGCCTGTTACGCAATGATTGGCTATCGCACGGCTTATCTTCGCGCCCACTACCCAGTAGAATTTTATACCAGCTTATTTAATTCAGACTCCGGAGATGTGGAACGTATTGCATTCCTAATTCAAGAAGTAAAAAAAGCCGGCATTGCGGTTTTGTCTCCGGATATAAATAAAAGCGTGGCTAATTTCGTTCCGGAAGAGAAAGCTATCCGATTCGGGCTTCTGGCTATTAAAAATGTCGGCGGAAATGTAATTGACGCGATTGTCAGCGCAAGGCAAAAAGGCGGCCCGTTTAAAAATTTAGTGGATTTATTAGAACGGGTTGAACATAAAGATTTGAATAAAAAATCTTTTGAAAGCTTATTAAAATGCGGGGCGCTAGACTCAATGGGAATTGAAAGGAATGTTGGAATTTCCAATATTGAAGAAATTATAAATTTTACAAGCACAGTCCGGAAAGCAAAATTAAGCAACCAAGCTTCGCTTTTTGGAGCGAGCTCTGTTTCCCACAATGCGCTTAAATTAAAACCCGCTCCGCCTGCTACTCAGCAGGAAAAACTCGCCTGGGAAAAAGAGTTGCTTGGATTGTATGTTTCTGACCATCCGCTTAGCCAACATAAAGATATAATTGAAAAATCAGGCAGCCAGCCGATCAAACATTTTCTTTCTAAAGATTATGACTCCGAATACGGGCCGAAGCCCAAGATTACCGGAGTAGTTTCCCAAATTAAAAAAATAAATACCAAGCTCGGCCAAGCAATGGCTTTTGCCAAAATAGAAGATTTAAATGACTCCATGGAAGTTATCGTCTTTGCCGACACGCTCGCAAAAACTCTTCCGCTTTGGCAGGAAAATAAAATTGTAATGGTAACCGGAAAAATGTCCTGGCGGAACGGCGAACCGAAATTAATCTGCGATACAGTAAAAGAATTATAAAACTGCGCTTTAGCGCAGTTTTTAATAGATCAGAAAATAATGCAGGCCCTTCTTATTTCCTAGATATAATTTAGGATAAGCATCTCCAGAATCGCTTATTGATATTCCGGTCCTTACAAATTTCCATTTAAATTTCTTTGCTAAATCATCCATAAGCAACGGAGTTATATTATGCGCGTCCCATTTTTTTAAATTAACGTGATGAGAAAAACCTTCATCTTTCTTTAATTTCAAGTTAATTTCCCCTCTAAGACTATTAAGTAACAGTCGAACTCGATTTTCTCCAAAAACCCGAACTCCAAAAGCTATTGCCTCATCTTTGCCAAAAAACCAAATACAAATTGATTTTTCTTTGCCGATAACAAATAGGTCAAAACGCACCTTCGTGTTTTCCCATTTATAAAGCCGTTCTAATTCATCAGCGACATTTTTTGAAATTGCAGTAAGCCAGCGATCCGGAACTAAAACTGTTATATGAACCAAGCCGCTGACCGGCGCGTACATCTTATCGCAAAGCTGTTTTTGCCGTTTAAAATCATCTTTTAAAACCGCGTCAATTCTTGATTTTAACAGCTCAGCCAATTCCTTATTACCTTTCTGCATTATATTTCCAATTCAAGTTTCTAGTAAGGAGCATAGCAAAGTATTAAAACATCCGCAAGAATAAAAAATCCCCGTTTTAATCAACGGGGAAAAGAGGAATTCCATCCATAAGAATATAGTAAGCAAGTTTTCCGGTGCGGGATTCCAAAAAATACGGAAAAATATTCCAGTAACCTCCCAGTTTTTCTATTGGATCTGTCGGAAGAACTGCTAAATTCCCAGTTGGTATATCATGTTTAATCTGATGCTGTCTATTTTTTATTTTATCAAGAGCGCCGTCTATGCCAAGAACAATCCACTGCACGCCAATTTCTTCAGCATAACGCTTCAAAAAATTAAACAAGCATTTCCTGATCGCCTTACCATACAAAACATCATCACAAAAACGATTTCCACCTAAAATATCAATGGAATCCACTACAAGCATCGGCTTGCCTTTATTCATAGTGACAAAAAGCCAAGCCTGGCCGATCGCCCCGCTTTCATCACTAATTTCCGCAACCTGGATTCCTTTATCAACCAAAAAATCCAATATGCCAGCTGGACGCTTCTTATATGGCACGCCGTCAAGAAGAATTGCAGGAAACAGACTTGCTGTTCCTATTGCAATGCAACAATTGCTTACATTCCCTAAAAATAAATCAGAAGTAGGATTTCTCTTCCAAAGCTTGACTGAAAATTTCTTTTTTACCGGTTGAGGAATAAACTTTGCTAAGTTTCTGCGTATCTTGGGAAAAAGAACAAATGCTTCACTGGGTATAATAACTGGTTTCCCATTCCTATGAAGATAGCTTCTCCCATTATGAAAAACTGGAAAAAACTTATTATCCAATCCCCACATCGTTCCATTTCTTTCAATAAGATCATCGCTAGTAACAACTAAAGAGTTTTTATTTTTCCTAAGCATAATCACATCTTTCCTGACACATCCGGCAAGAGAGTTTCCTTGCGCCTCAAAACCTTTTTCCAGCTCGGCAAGCAAAACATCTAGCTTTTTCCAGGCATTTCCCTGATTAATTTTCTTAAAATGTTCTAGGTCTATGCCTTCTTCTCCTTTAAAAGAAAGCCATCTATCCCAATTTATTCCAGCATGCTTGAATTTTTCTTCCACTAAAAGATTGTGAAATGCGATCATCTGCCCCAAAATGCTTGGCTGGGCAATATCGCTGATAAATCTCTCAAATAATACTTTGTCGTAATAGGCAAAGACAATAGTTTGTAAAAAAAGTTCCTGAATAATTTCCGGCTCTCTTTTTAAAAGAATAAGATGTTTTAAAAGATATTTAGCCAACAAAGTGAGATCCTCTAGTTTTTCTTTGTCTAAACTCTGATTTTTTTTAATATCAGCTATTTGAACTTTTATTACATTTATCAGACCATCTCTCCTATTTTTGAGATCCGGCATGGGGCTTTCTAATTTGCCCTTTCGCTGCCAAACTTCCAAAAATGAATCAAAATAAGCATCTAATTTCACATCTCCGTAGCTCATCATATTTCTCTTTCAAGAAAACTGATAACAGATTATCATTTTTATTTAAAAATGTCAAAAAGAAAATAAGCCGAAAGAAACATTCATTTTCTGGATTAGAAAATAAAAATGGCTTATAATAATTAAATGCCTAATAAAAAAGAAAATTCCCCGCAAAAACCAGGCCGAGACCATCGGGAACTCGGGCAATTACTGGATCTTTTTTCTTTCCAAGAAATTGCTCCTGGCGCGCCATTCTGGCACCCGAACGGAATGGTGATTTTTAAAGAACTGGAAAAATTTGCCAGGGAAATGAATGAAGAGGAAGGTTACATGGAAATTTCCACTCCGATTATGGTTAAAAAAGAAGTTTTCGAAAAATCCGGCCATTGGGACCATTACCGGGAAAATATGTTTTGGTTTAAAAATCCGACTGATGAAAATGAGACTTTGGTGGTAAAGCCAATGAACTGCCCGGAATCCACTTATGTCTATAATTCCACTATCCGAAGCTATAAAGACTTGCCATTACGCTTAGCGGAAATAGGAAGATTGCATAGAAATGAGCGCTCTGGAACTCTTGGCGGGTTATTCCGCGTAAGGCAAATTACAATGGATGATGCCCATATTTATTGCCGGCCGGACCAAGTAGAAGAGGAAGTGGAAAAAATCCTGAGAGTGATTGCAAAATTTTATGCGCTTTTTAATTTTGAACCCCGCTACGTGCTTGCCACTAGGCCGGAAAAAGCCCTTGGGGAAAAAGAAGACTGGGACAGCTCAGAAAATGCTTTGGAAAACGCGCTTAAAAATTCCGGATTAAAATACACAATTGAAAAAGGTGAGGGCGCTTTTTACGGTCCCAAAATTGAAGTTCACCTGAAAGATTCTCAAGACCGCGATTGGCAGTTAGGAACTGCGCAACTGGACTTGGTAATGCTGCCAAAACAATTTGAAGTTTCTTATATTGATGAAAACGGCAAAAAACAAATGCCATGGGTAATCCACAGGGCAGTTTTCGGATCTTTTGAAAGAATCCTTGGCGTTCTTCTTGAGCATTTTGACGGCAAACTTCCGCTTTGGCTTTCGCCAGTTCAAGCGGAAATTTTGACTATCACAGACAAACAAAATCAATATGGCGAAAAAGTCCTTAAGGAATTAAAAAAATCTGGGATTAGAGTAAAACTTAATACGGATAACGCCACTATCGGCAAAAAAATCCGGGAAGCAGAAATCCGAAGAGTCCCCTATCTTTTGATAGTCGGGGAAAAAGAAGCTGGCAATAATACCGTTGCTGTCCGGCATTATACAAAAGGAGATTTAAAAGAAATGGCCATAGATAACCTGACTGAAATTATAAAAAAAGAAATAGGAAACCGAAACTAATAAAAATCCCCCGCCAACTGGCGGGAGATTTTTATTAGCCTCTTTCCTCTGCTTCTCTCCAAGCTTTTCGATCTTCCTCTACTAATTCATTTGGCAATTTATCAACTTCTTTCTGCAAATTTTCTATTGCCTTTCTTGATTCTGGCGCATTAGCAAGACGCTCAAGACGGGCTTTTTCCATTCTATCTTTATCTTCTTTAGTAACTTCCGGACTGCCTTTTTTATACATTTTGGATGTTTCAAATAATCCCATAATATTTATATTGTAACTTAATTAATTATGAAATCAAATGCTTTTCAAAAAGACTACGTAAAACTGCTGGGTTTCCCCTGCCTTTTAATTCTGCCATTGCTTTGCCAATCAAAAACTGCACAGCATTCATTTTTCCTTTTTTAAAATCAGCTCTCGCCGCAGGATTTGCCGCCAGCACCCGCTGAACCACTTCTTCTAATACTGCCGAATCAGAAACTTGACCCAATCCCTCACTCTTTACCAAAGTATCCGGGTCAACTCCAGAATCCGCCATTTTAACTAATAAATCTTTGGCTGTGCGACTGGAAATTTTATTTATAGAAACCATTTCAATAAGATCCGCAAAATTTTCCGGAGTAATTTTCAAGCTGTCAAAATCCAATTCTTGTTCCTTCATCAATCCTTTTAAATCGCTATTTAAATAATTAAATAATAACTGAACCTTTTCAACTTTCAACTTTCCACTTTTGACTTCTGTATCCGCTTCCAATTCTGAAACAGCATTTTCAAAATACTCTGCTTCTTTTCGGTCTTCAACTAAAATATTAACCTGATCATCATTAAGCTTAAATTGCTCTTTGAATCTTTTTCGTTTTTGATTAGTCAATTCTGGAACGGACAATTTCAAATTTTTTAAATCAAAATCTGAAGCCATCAAAAGCGGCAAATCCGGTTCTGGAAAATAACGGTAGTCATGCGCCTCTTCCTTGGAACGCTGGCTGACAGTTTTCTTTTTAATATCGTCCCAACCGCGAGTTTCTTGTTTTACTTTTTCCCCAGAATCTAAAATTTCGCTCTGCCTTTTAATCTCATAATTAATCGCCTGCTCTAAAGCTCCGAAAGAATTAAGGTTTTTAATCTCAACTTTCGTCCCCAAGGACTTATCTTCACTAAGAGAAACGTTGGCATCAAACCGCATCTGGCCATGTTCTAAATCCGCGTCAGAAACCTCTAAATAGCGCAAAATTAGCTGTAATTCTTTAGCAAATGCCACTGCCTCCTCTACGCTATGCATATCCGGTTCGGACACTAATTCCATAAGGGGAAGCCCGCCTCGATTAAAATCGATTAGCGTACCCGCTAATCGCTCCGACCCCTTTTGGGCGTCGGAGCTGCCATATTGTTCTCCCGACGCAAAGTCGGGACTCGGCTCATGAATAAGCCTCGCGGCATCTTCTTCTAAATGAACCCTGTTCAACTTAACAATTTTTGAAGACTTAAGCCTCGCAGTTATATCCAGTTCTCCGCCCCTTACTAATGGCAAATCATATTGGGAAATTTGATAGCCTTTCGGCAAATCCGGATAAAAATAATTTTTCCGGTCAAATTTAAAACTTGGATTAATCTCACCATTAACCGCAAAACCGATTTTAATCATTGATTCAATCGCTTTTTTATTGATAGTCGGCAAAACTCCCGGATGGCCTAGGCAAATCGGGCAAACATTAATATTGGGATGTTTTTCTTCCGGATCATTCGGGCAATCGCAAAACATCTTAGTTGCGGTTTTTAATTCAGAGTGAATTTCTAAACCAATTGTGGGAAAATATTTCATATGAAATAATACTAATCAACGAATCTATTCGAATCTGCGAATATACGAATTCGTTATTTGTAGATTAGTATTCATTTGTAAATTTGTATTATATTTTAGCGAGTTTTAAAAGATAATTTTTAACCTTTGCGGCATTATCGCGGAGCTGGTCGCGATATTCCGGAAAAGCGCAAACTCTTAAAAGATGGTGAGAACGACCATATTCCTGCATAGCCGCAAAATGATTCGGATAAAACTCGCTTAAACCGACAATACTCCCGTCCCGGCCATAAACTTTGACATCTTCAGGAATAAAACGATGGTGGGAAAGCGGTGGAACTATCAAAATATTATTTTGGGGAACGCCAACTAATTCAGCAATTCCAGTTTCCATTTCTTCCAACGATTTCAAACTTCCAAATTTTTTACGTGAAAGCATAGTTTCTACAACTTCTTCGGGAAGTCCGATTATATTCAAAGACTTATCCCTCCGTTTTTCGTCCATCTGCACAAATTGTTCTGATTTAATTTCTATGGCAGTTTTAGGCAAATTACCGGACATCAGATTTTGATAATAATTCTTAATCAAAGAATTTTCAGAAAGTTCAAACCTCCCCAAAAGTCCGAAATCTGTGAATTTCCAGATATCATGAACGCTCATCCCTTCTTTTACTAATTCATAAGCCATTTTTTGGATTACCCGCTGAAGAATTGCTGATTTTTTCCGAAGATACACGTGCTTGGACATTTTAATATAAAAATCCTGAATCGCCTTTGCCTGGTCAATCACCCGCTCATCCACTACCACTTGTCCGTCAACAAAATAAATATATCTGGATAAATAATCCACGCCTGGCATCTCCATAATTGTATAAAACGCATCACGAGTTAAATAATCAAATTTTTCCGCGCCAAGATTTTTATCATGCACCGCGAGATAAAGCGGATTTTTATGCTCCATAAGCTTATACATCGCGTCAAAATCAATGCCAGTTTTTTCAATCACCGGCCTAAGCTCTTTTACAATCGCAAGTGCCATTGCGTCATCTGCCCTAAGTTCGCTTCTTTCCGCGTCCGGAAGCAGATCAAAAAGCGGCTCTATGGTATGAGAAAAAGGCCCATGGCCGATATCATGGTATAAAGCATAAGCGGTTACGGTTTTTGCTTCATCTTTGGTAACCATGCCAGCCTCTACCCACCGCCTCATTAAATCTTTAGTCCGCTGGAATGCGCCCAAACAATGCTGTTTCCTCGTATGAGTTGCGGAAGGAAATAAAAGAAATGCCGGCCCAAGCTGATATTTAAAAGCCAAAGACTGGAATGCTTTCGTATCAATCATCGGCAATACGGTGCTGATATCAATCAGCCCCAAAATAGGATCGGAAATAATTTTTTGGACTGGAAGCTTAATCATATTTAATTTTAATTATAAAGCTAAAATCTCTTTTCGGCTAACCGCCTTTATTCATTTACCAAATTAATAGCTCATCAACTTCCTGTTTTACTGATACGAAAACATCTAAAACCGATTTATTTCCATCAATAACTACGATTCTTTCTTCTGGTAATTGTTTTGGCAAAGCCAAAAAATTATGGCGAAGCTGTTCCTGAAAAGCTAAATCTTCAAATACCTCCTTATATTCCCTTCCTGCATCTTCTGCAATTCTTTTCATGGCCACTTCTGCGGGAACATCAATAATTAACACTAAATCCGGAACTAGCACCCCTATGTGCATCTTAATTAATTTATCCAATAAAATCCCTTGAGTTTGCTGATAAACCAAAGTAGAGTACTTGTACCTATCAGAAATAACATGAATTCCCTCATCTAAATTTTTTTCAATTATCTCGGCGTGAACCTTCCTATCTTTAATAAAAAGCCCCGATAAAAGCTCCGCATTATCTCGAGGGTTTTTACTTTCTTTTAAAATTCTCCTGATTTCTTCGTAATATTCCGAATTATACGGCTCCCGAGTCAAAAAAACATGGCTTCTTTTTATCCTGTCAAAAAGATAATTAGCGAGTTTTTTTGCCTGAGTCCCCTTTCCGCAGCCATCAACGCCATCCAAAACAATAAATTTTCCCCTTATCTTTTTTTGCATGTTCTCATTAAGTATAACAAAATTTAAATTAAAAAATCGGCCCTTGGCCGAATTTATATTTTTCTGTCTTCTTCTGGAATAATTTCTTTAAATATAGATTTAAATCTTTCATTTCTATTTTTAATTTCTTCTATAAATTCCCTATTGTATCCAAAAAGCAGGCCTTCTCGGCTATCTTTTTTTAAATTGCCAATCCTTCCATTAAACCCAGCCACTTGCAATTCATAATTAATTAAAGTCTCATACCTCAAATATTTCTTTGCCTCTTTTTCCGCTTCATCATAATCAAATTCTTTCTCGCAGATAGTGCAAAACCGCTTTCCCGATTCAGCCTCTCCGGTCATCATAGTCAATGGAACAATATAACAGCATCCAGGACTCGGACATCTTGCAATATATCCCTGCTTCCGTGCCTGCATTTCTAATTCTCTTTTTCTCCAAAGAACTACAATTGGGTCGTCTAAATCTATCAATGAATCTTTCTTTGTCTCGTTTTTTAATTTTCCTGATAAATCTTCAAGAAATTTCTGGATTCCAAAATTTTCAGATTCCATATCTATCAATCTATTTTGTAATGAACTATTTAAAATAGTAACAACAAAATACCCTAAAATCAAATAAAACTCCCCGGCCTTACGGCCGGGGTTTCTTTATATCGCAAGCTTCACATATCCGGCACTACACCGAGGTGTAGTGCCGGATATGCCAACTATCCACGGCCCAATAGTTCGACAAGCCAGCTGCAAACAGCCATGGTTTCACATCTACACTTAATAATTACCTCCGGATTGTTAAGTGCGGAGGTTTAGTAATGTGTTTCGGCATATAAAAAATCGGCTGATTGCCGATTAAATTTTCTTTCTATTGATAAGCTTTTCGCAATTCTACAGCTCCATCTTTTTTTAAGTAAGCCATAGAAAGAATTACTGTTCTAGCTTCATCATTAACATTTTCACTGGCATCAAGAATACGTATTTTTTGAAGGAATTGTACTTCTCTATATGTAAGATTACTTGAAGACCATTTCTCTTGCTTACAATATCGAACCAGCTTTTTCAAAGTTTTATGATGATTAACATATAATGTTACTACTGCTCGGCCGAATAATCTTTGCGACAAAAAAGAGACAGACCCGAATCCAGTATCAATCGTGTCGTCCATTATTAAGTTTTAAAAGTTTAATGCTATTTAAAAGCTTATATAAGAATGTGCTCTTGTGTCAATAATTAAAAATCCGGCTTATTGGCCGGATTTTTAATCTACTATCTCTATCCCCATATTCCTTGCGGTGCCGGCGATGATTTTCATTGCCGCATCTATGTCATAGGCATTAAGATCAACCATTTTTCTTTCTGCGATAGCGCGAAGGTCAGCTTTGGTAACTTTTCCTACTTTTACTTTTAATGGATCAGCAGAGCCTTTTTCTATGCCAGCGGCTTTTTTCAAAAGCGCTGAAGCTGGCGGAGTCTTTAATTTAAAATCAAAACTCCTGTCTTCATAGATAGTAATTTCTGCCGGAACCACATCGCCCGTCATATCCTTAGTCGCTTCATTGAACTTCTTGCAGAAGTCCATAATATTAAGGCCGTGCGGACCAAGCGCTGTTCCAACTGGAGGCGCCGGATTTGCTTTTCCAGCTTCTAATTGAAGTTTTATTACTGTTTTAATTGGTTTTGCCATAATTTTAATTTTTTAGTTAATTAGCTTTTTAGCTTATTAGGATAATTAATTTTCCTAAAAAGCTTTTTATATCTTCTGTATTTGTAATGAATCCAATTCAACCATAGTCTCTCTTCCGAAAATTGGAATAAAAACTTTTATTTTTGCCCTTTCTTCATCCACCTCAGCCACTTTCGCGTCATAATCCTTGAATGGACCGTCTATAACTTTTACCATTTCTCCTACTTTGAGGTCAACTTTAAATTTCTTTTCCTGGCTGCCCATTCTTGCCATCAAGGCATCAATTTCATCGCGGGAAAGCGGAACTGGAGTGGTAGAATCCGGACCGACAAAACCAGTAACCCGAGGAGTATTTCGCACTACATACCAAGAATCTTCCATTAAAATCATATCCACCAAAACATAGCCTGGATAAATTTTTTCTTCAACTTCCCGCCTTTTCCCATTTTTAATTTTAATTTTTGTTTCTTTCGGAACCAAAATATTAAAAATCTTGTCATTCATAGAAAGCGAATCTACCCTTTGCTTTAAATACCGCGCTACGGCGTCTTCATAGCCGGAATAAGTATGCACAGCATACCAATGCCTTTCTTTATTTTTAATTTCCACCATCTTAGAACCTTCTTTTGGTTTTTGATTTTGATCTGACATTTTTTAATTAAGAATTAATATCTCTAATAACCGCGCAAATACAAAGTCTAAGGCGCCTAAGAAAAACGCCACTAAAAGAGAAATACCAATAACAACAGCAGTTAATCGGACAGTTTCTTCCCTGCTTGGCCAATTCACTCTCAGTAATTCTTGTTTAGATTCTTGTAAAAATGAGGTTAATTTTGTAAACATAAAATTGATAGTTTATATTATATAGTAATTTTTATCTCGTGTCAAATATTAAATATCTAAATTTTTAACCAATAATGCCCTGGCTTGGATGAAATTCCTCCGTGGCTCAACTTCTTGGCCCATTAAAATATCAAAAAGCTTATCTGCCGCAACCGCATCCGCAACTTTTACTTGCCTTAAAACCCTATTTGCCGGTTCCATTGTAGTTTCCCAAAGCTGGCTTGGATTCATTTCTCCCAAACCTTTATACCGCTGAATATTAATTTTATCGCTATTTCCGGAAGAAAGTTTTTTAATCAATTTTTCTTTTTCATTATCACTATAAACATATTGGGATTCTTTTCCTTTTTGAATTTTATAAAGCGGAGGCTGGGCGATATAAACATGCCCATTAGTGATTAACGGCTGTAAATATCTGTAAAGCAAAGTCAAAAGCAAAGTCCTGATATGCGCGCCATCCACATCCGCGTCGGTCATTAAAATAATTTTATGGTAGCGAAGATTAGTGAGGTCAAAAGATTCCGCGATTGCGGTACCTAAGGCAACAACTAAAGCTCTAATTTCTTTATTTAAAAGCATTTTATCAATCCTGGATTTTTCCACATTTAAAATCTTGCCTTTTAACGGCAAAATTGCCTGAGTCCGCCGATCCCGCCCTTGTTTGGCGCTGCCTCCTGCGCTATCGCCCTCAACTATAAATAATTCGGATTCCGACGGATCTTTAGAAATACAATCTGCTAATTTTCCTGGCAAAGTTAGGCCGTCTAAAACGCCCTTTCTAAGCACTGTGTCTTTCGCCGCCTTGGCAGCCTTTCTGGCCTTAGCCGCAAGCAGGCACTTTTCAATAATTCTCCTTCCATCAGCCGGGTGGCGCTCAAGCCAATCCTTTAAAGCTTCTCCAGCTACGCTTTCTACCGCAGTTCTTGCCGGAGGGTTGCCAAGCCTGGCCTTGGTTTGGCCTTCAAATTGCGGCTCTCGTAGCCTTACGGCTATAATTGCCGAAAGCCCCTCTCTTACATCATCACCGGTAAGACCCTCATCTTTGCCCTTAATATAGCCTTCTTTTCCAGCGTAATCATTTAAAGTTCTGGTTAATGCGGAGCGAAAACCAGTCAAATGCATTCCGCCGTCAGGAGTGTAAATATTATTCGCAAAACTCAATTCTCTCATTTCTAATTCATCATTATATAAAAAAGCAATTTCCACATCTATTTTTTCATATTCCTTTTGGACATAAAAAGGATCTTCTTGCAGCGGCTTTTCAGTTTGATTTAAATATTTAATAAAAGATAAAAGCCCGCCGTCAAAATAAAATCCTTGATAATTAGCCGGCAATTCCCGCTGGTCCACAATCTCTAATTTTACTCCTTTGGTTAAAAATGCTTGCTGCCTAAGATGATCAATAATAGTTTTTAGATTCCATTCAATTTTTGCGAAAATTTCACTATCGGGAATAAAAGTTACTTTAGTGCCAGTCGTTTTAGATTTTCCAACTTTCTTAACTTTATATTTAGGCTTTCCCCTTTCGTATTCCTGCGCCCAAATATCTCCATCACGGCAAACTTCCACCTTAAGCCAAATCGATAAGGCATTTACCACCGAAACGCCAACTCCGTGCAAGCCGCCGGAAACTTTATAGGAATCACCGCCGAATTTTCCGCCAGCATGCAATGTGGTCAAGACCGTTTCTAAGGCCGATTTCTTAGTTTGCTTGTGGGTTTCCACTGGAATGCCGCGGCCGTCGTCTTCCACGCTGATTTTATTCCCCGGCAATAAATCTACCCGGATATTTTTTGCGTATCCGGCCATTGCTTCGTCTATAGAATTATCTACTACTTCCCAGATTAAATGATGCAGGCCCTCTACTCCGGTAGAGCCGATATACATACCCGGCCTCTTTCGGACTGGATCCAAACCCGTTAAAACATAAATATCTTTGGCGGTATAAGATGGTTGCCCCGCCACTGAAGGATTTTTTTTTGATTTTTCTTCTTTATTTTTTGCCATAATATATTCCCCAAACTAAAAAAGCCTCCGCTTTTTATATTTAAACTATAGCAAATTCCTATCCCAAAAGCAAACAAAAAATCAATCTTTTTTATCTTTAAAATCTTTACTGGCTTCTTTAGAAAGCTGCTGGGCAACATTATAACCCTTTCGCCGCTCATCTATAGCCTTCAATAATCCTTTTCCGCTTTCAATTTCTTCTTCTGATTTTTTAATTTCATTCCTAAAATAAAGGATATTGTCCACATCTTCCAACTGCATGGCTTTTTCTAATCCCTTTATTGAATCTTCTTTATATAAAGTCCGCTGCGTCAAATATTGCACTGCTTTTTCTTCCAGCTTATTAAGTTCTTCAGAATGAGGCGTTAAATGTTCTATTTTAGGAATGCCGTTTTCAAATTTATCCATAGTATTTAAAAAATAATTACCTTAATTCTACATCAAACTTATTAATTAAAATTTGATTAATTGCAGCCATTTCCCGATCCACTTCCTGGTCAGTTAAAGTCCTGTCTTCTGCGCGAAAAACAATCCGAAAGGTTAAACTTTTTTTATTATCTCCTAATTTTTCATCTTGATACCAATCAATCAAATCTACATCTTCTACTAATTTCAGACTAATGCGTTGAATCATTGCCAGAATTTCCCCAACTCTAATTTGATTATCTGCTAAAATCGAAATATCCCTCATTACGGAAGGAAATTTTGAAAGCGGTTCGTATTCTTTTTCTTCGTCAACTAATTTTAATAATTTTCCCAGATCTAATTCTAAAATTGCGCCTTTAACTCCATGGACCGACCCCATATACCCCAAAACTTTGTGATCGCCAGTTTCAATTCTTAAAGACTCCCCAGTTTTCAAAAGCTTATTGTCATAATTTAAATCCGGCAAAAAATAATCCACCAACCCCAATTTCTCCAATAAAATATCTAGTAATCCCTTCAATTCTAAAACTGCATTTTTTGACGCCAATGCAATCCCCAAAAGAGTTTTTTCGTCTGTTCCGGTTTTTGACTGGCTGAAAACATTGCCAATTTCAAAAATTCTGACTTCTTCAAAAAATCTTAAATTATCTTTTAAGTTTTTCAGTAATCCAGGCGAAAGGCTGTCTCTTAACACTGCCAATTGCCGGCTCATAGGATTTGCTAGTAATACGCCATCTCCGCTTCCAAAAATCTTTACCGGCCCCAAGGCCAAATCTTCTTTGGAAATTAGTGAATAATTATAAACTTCACTAAACCCCGCTCCAGCCAAAAAATTCCTAATTCTGTCTTTAAGCAAAATTAATTCTTCTTCGGCTGCGAATCCTAAAGCAACCGCAGGAGGCTTTGCAATTAAATTATTGTAACCAATCAGCCTCGCCACCTCTTCTGCTAAATCTTCCGAATCGTTAATGTCCGTCCGCAAAGCCGGAACTTCTATATTCTTGCCTTGCTTTTTTCCTCCTGAGGCGAATCCGCCTTTGGCGGAAAAGCCCAGCTGGCTCAGTAAATTTACAACTTCTTTTTCTTTTAAATCTTTCCCGATTAAACTTGCCATTTTATCAATATCCAGCCGTAATAATTTTTTAGATTGTTTTTTTGGATAAACATCAATATAGGGATGAATTTTCCCTCCGGCAAATTTTTGGAGCAAATCCAAGGCAGTTTTTATTCCCAATTCAGCAAGTTCTGGACTAAGATTGTGAGAAAATCTCACCGAAGCGTCTGTCCGCAATCCTAATTTTTTGGAAGTGTCATAAATGCTGGCGCTGTCAAAATTAGCTGATTCAACCAAAATTCTTTTGGTATTAGAATCAATTTCACTATTTTTTCCGCCCTTAATGCCGGCAATCGCCAGATTCTTTTTAGCGTCCGCAATCACCAGCATTTCTTTATCTAAAGAAAAAGTCTGGTTATCAATTGTATCAATTTTTTCTCCTTTTTTTGCTTTCCGAACAACGATTCCTCCGGAAACCTTATCCGCGTCAAAAGCATGCATTGGCTGGCCGGTTTTCAGCATTACATAATTCATAATATCAACGACATTATTAATTGAACGAAGCCCGCAGGTTTCCAAAATTTCTTTCAACCAAATCGGAGAAGAAGCAATTTTAACCTCGGAAACATAACCAGCCAAATACCGCCTGCTTAATTTCTTATCCTGGATATTTACCCGAAAAACTCCCGGACTTTTTGAATTAAATTTCAACTCGCCCGAATTAGGATCTGATAATTTAGTTCCAAAAATAGCCGCTGTTTCCATCGCAATCCCCAGATGAGACGCAGCATCGCTGAAACGGTTCGGCGAAACTACAATTTCCAAAGCATCGCCTCCTAAATCTACGGTTTCAAACAAATGCAAATTAAACTTTTCAACCAATTCGGATTTGGTGTATTTGCCAGGCGCTAATTTTTTAATTAAAGAAAAAGAAAATTTCATTCTATTATTAGAACTGTCTTATAAATCTTAAATCTCCGGAATAAAATAAGCGGATGTCTGGAATATTATATTTAATCATGGCGATTCTTTCTAATCCCAAACCAAAAGCAAATCCTTGCAAATCTTTTGGATTATATCCCGCGGACTCAAAAACTCTCGGATGAACCATTCCAGCGCCCATTACTTCCAGCCAACCGGATTCCTTGCAAAGATTACAGCCACGAAAAGGGGCTTCGCCCCCTCGTGGCAAGCCCTTTTGAGTGAGCCCCGTGATCTGCGAAGCAGATTTTACGGGGCCGTCTAATCTTCCAGTTCCCTCACATCTGATGCATTGCACATCCACTTCTAAGCCGGGCTCAACAAATGGAAAGTAACTTGGCCGAAGCCGGATTTTAAGATTTTTCTTAAAAAGCCTCTGAAAAAATTCCTGGATGACAAATTTAAAATTCGCTAAATTCACATCTTTCCCGACCATTAAGCCCTCAACCTGATAAAAATTGATTTCATGGGAGGCATCAGTAGCTTCAAAACGAAATACTCTGCCGGGAACAATTATTTGAAATGGGGGCTTATGCTGTTCCATGTATCGGATCTGAACTGGGCTGGTATGAGTCCTTAATAACATTTGACCTTTGACATTTGACCTTTTACCGCTGGTTATTTGTTTATTGTCAATTGTCAATTGTTTCTGGTTACTTCGTAACCAGAAAGTATCCCACATATCTCTTGCTGGATGGCTTTTGGGAATATTTAAAGCGTCAAAATTATAGTATTCGGATTCCACTTCCGGACCTTCAACTACAGAAAAATTCATTGCTTTAAAAATTTCTCTGATTTCTTTTTCAACAATTGTCAGCGGATGCAAATGCCCCATGGACATTTTCTTTCCTGGCATCGTAATATCCAATCCGCCGGAAGATTTTAAAGATTGGCTAAGTTCAGAAATTTTCTTATCCAAAATTTCTTCCAATTCTTTTTTTAATTTTTGAAGCGGAGGCGCAAATTTCCGCTTTTCTTCAAGAGACAGGCTTTTTAAAACATCAAAAAATTTATTCAGCTCCCCTTTTCTGCCTAAATATTTAACTCTCAAATTTTCCAATTCTTTGGAATCTTTAACTTCTTTTAAGAATTTTTGAGCTTCAGTTTTTAGTTTTTTTAAATCTTCTAACATACCAGGTAGTGAAACTGCGATGCAATTCGCAGAATTTAACATTATTTAATTATGACAAACTATTATATTAATACCAACATATTTAATCTAGATACATAACGCGAATTGATTTAGTTAAATTCTAGTCGCAGTTCTACTACCTGGCATAAATTAAAATATAGAAATAACTACTTTGTGTTCTTCTGATTGTCCGTCTTTTTTTATAATTTTAAATATTGGTTCATAAATTCCGGGGTTCTTCCATTGATGAGACAGGGTTTTCCCCGTGTTAGCGCTTAATTGCCCGCTATCCTTTAAATTATCCTGCCAATCTATTTCATATTCTACTGCTGTTGATTCGGTATTTTTAACAGTAAAATATGCAGGCTGATTAATTTTTATTGCAAAAGTTATGGGGGAAGGAACTTCTGAATTAGAGCCCCCTAAGCTAATGCCAAAATTTTGGCCTAAATTATCAACATTTTTATTGACCTCCTGTTTTACCAGATTAAAAGCTTGAGTCTTTGCCCCTTCTACGGCCCTAGAAAATAACTCTTCACTTTTTTTGCTGATTTGGCTGATTAATTTATCCTTTGCTCCAGAAGTTACAGCAAGAGTGCTGCTCGCTAAACTGCTGGTAAAACCCCTCAAATTTGAAACAATTTCCCGGCCTTTTAAATTTAAGGAGTTGGGAAATCGATAGCTGGAAACATTCTCCTTATTAAAGACTAAATAAAGGCCAATGCCGGAAAAAATTAAAACTGCCAATGTGCCAAAATAACGCCTCATTTCTGATTTTTAAATTATAAGGCAACCTAAAGCCTTGTTCAATGTGCCTGTGGCAGGGATCGAACCTGCGACCTCGGCCTTATGAAGACCTCGCTCTACCACTGAGCTACACAGGCGACTATATCAATATAAAATAAATGAAGATAAAATTCAAAAAATATCTTTTCGAGTATTTTTTTGTTAAAATATGCGGCAGAGAATCAGGATGTTAAAAACTAAAATAATGTCTTAACTGCTTATTCAAATATTTTCTTCCAGAACCCCCTTTTAAAAATTTCTCACGCCCCAAAGCATCTGACTTATTTAAATAGCCTTCAAAATAAATAATTTTCCAATGCTTTTTTAAGCTGGTGGTTCTGCCGCCTCTACCATCATTATGTTCCGAAATCCGTCGCCTCAAATCAATCGTAAATCCTATATAAAAACTTTTATCATCCTGATTCTCTAAAACATAAACATAATACATATATTTTTTAATATTTATATCACATTGCCCCGCAAAATGAAATCAATGATTTCATCGCGGGGCTCACGCAAAGAGTCTCGCCCTATGGCTCGCCACGCGATAAAAATCCAGCCTTTTGGCTGGATTTTTATTTTGCGTGGTCGCGGGGGTTGGATTTGCACCAACGGCCTCCTGGTTATGAGCCAGGCGAGCTAACTACTGCTCTACCCCGCTGTTTCATACTATAATAGAAAATATATATGAATTCAAATCAGGAACAAATTTTAAATATTGCCCGATCTCTAATCGGCACTCCATACAAATATGCCGCTAAGTCGGAAGATATGCCCAAGGCATTGGATTGCTCTTCTTTTACCCAATACGCCTATAAGCAAATCGGGATAGATATTGAAAGAAGCACTATTTTGCAGGCAAGCCGGGCAGGAAAGGAAATTAATGTAAATCCTTCGGCAAGCTCAGGACAGCAAATCTCTAATTTACAAATTGGAGATTTGCTGTTTTTCCGCGGCAGCAAAGGACATTATGAAGATTCTTTGTTTGGCGGACGAACAATCTATATTGGACATGTTGCTTTATATGCAGGCAGTAATTCTTTAATCCACGGGTCTTCAAAGCAAGGAAAAATTACAGAAGAAAATCTGGATTCAGTTACAGGAAAAATGGGGGCAATAGTAATGATTAAACGAATATTATAAAACCCCGCTACTGCAGGGTTTTTAATCTAAAAATCTTTTCATCTGAATCTTTAACCAATCTTTGGATATATTCCCAAACTGGAGGATATTTTTCTTTCCTGAAATATTTATACTCATTAACTTTATGCCCTTTTTGCATAATTCCATCGTCATAGCCTTCCAAATAGCCATTCTTGATAATTTCAGAAACCACGCTGGATTGTTCAATAAAATTCTCCGAAAAAGAATAAGGGCGATAGAGCATTTTGTCATTATAGCCGGCGCGATAAGCATCTTCCCACAAACTATATAGCCAATTGGCTATTTTATAATTCCAATAAATTCTTTTAAATTTTTCCACTAATTTCCAGACAAACAGCGAAAATCCCATTACAAAAATTGATCCTGAAACTACAAATACAACCACAAAAGGCGCAAACCTAGGATCTGCCATGAATTTTGTTGATTCAAAAAACTGATTTCATATTAAGGGATTATTGATGTTTAAGCAAAGAAAAACTAGCTTAAAGCTAGTTTTAATTTTGCGCGGTAGATGGGATTTGAACCCACGGTCTCCTCCGTGACAGGGAGGCGCTTTAGGCCGCTAAGCTACTACCGCAATATTTTAATTATACTCACGCCGCCCACCGCCGTTGGCGGGGTCCCGCCGTAGGCGGTGATAAGCTACCACCGCATTTTAAATAAACTTTATCACTAATTTCTAAAAAAATAAATCCCCGTAATGGGGATTATTCTTTTTCGCCATATGGATCAAAAACTCTTTTTTCAGATAACTCCATATCCAAAGCCCAATCTTCGCCTTGCCAAAATTTATTCCAATTAAATCTAAAGGGGGCTCCTCTTTCGTGAAATGCCGAGATGGCAAGAGCAAGATATCCTAAATCCTTAAGCTTAATTTTTGTTTTTAATTTAACTTTGGCTAATTTTTCCGCCACTTTCTCTTCTAAACAACCGCTTTCCAGCAACTGGCAGACTTCTGCGAAACTTTCTAAAATGTTCGTTCTCTTGGCATTTAGCATTTTTAACCGCCATTTTTCAAATTCTTCTTCTGAGCCCCGCTTAAGACTCACTTAATATCCTTTATTAAGAACTGCTCAAATACTAATTTATTCTCTGATTAAATTCAATTCCACGAAAGCTTTTTTATAAACTGAAATAATGTGCTCAGCTTCTTCTTTTGTAATCTGAAAAGCTGGGTCAGTAGCAATCTTATCCCTTATTTTATGGACTTTATTTATATCGTCTATATTTGAAATCTGGGCTGCAGTAATCAAATCCAATTTATCTTCCAGTTTGGGACCAAGATAACCTGACATTTTCAAAATTTCATTTAAAATATGATCAGCTTCCAAAATCGCAAGCTTCCAGCTATTTTGCTCGGAAGATTTTAATCTTTCTAAAATCTGCTTCCAGCCCTTTAAGGAACGGCGCTTGGAAACATGGCCTTTCCCTAAAATATCCAAAAACTGCTCTTTTTTAAGTTCAAAATACTTAGTCTTATCAATAATATAAATAATTCCCCAAATAAAAAGTATAGAAAGCAATATAGCGCTGATTTCAAAAGTTAAAAGATATTTTTCAAAAAAAGGCGCAAAGAAATCTCTTATCCTGTATAAAATTGTCAGAGGCGTCAATAAAAAAGCTAAAATTCCGCTTACTGAAATAAACGAGGCCATTAAAACTCCAATAATCAATAAATCCAATCCTGATGGTTTGCTGCTAACTTCTGGTTTTTTAAATCCTGCCATCCCGTTAGAGACAGGTCATCTTTAGATGACCGTAGCCCGGCCGCCTAAATTGCTCCTGACGATTAATTATAAATACTAATTTTGAATATTCATTAAACATAGTTTGGTTGTCTCTAACGGGATAATTTTTCGTAATATTGCCCTATTCCTAAAATATCTGCTTCCCGCCACGGCTTGCCGATTAATTGGAATCCAACCGGCAAATCTTTTGACATTTGCCGCCCTTGGCGAGCCTCGCCTTCGGCGGGACCTTTGACATTTGACTTAATGGGTATAGATACTGCGGGAAGTCCGGCTAAATTCACTGGAATAGTAAAAATATCAGATAAATACATAGACAAAGGATCACTGGTTTTTTCTCCGATTTTAAACGGCAATGTAGGAGTAACTGGAGTTAAAATCACATCCACATCCTTAAATGCCCTGTCAAAATCTTCTTTAATCAGCCGGCGGACTTTCTGGGCTTTGGCATAATAAGCATCGTAATATCCGGAAGAAAGCACAAAAGTTCCCAGCAGAATTCTTCTTTTCGACTCAGCACCAAATCCAGCTTCGCGGTTCTTCTTATATAATTCTAACAAATTTTCCGCTTTCTGCCTGGTACCATAGCGAATGCCATCAAACCTTTCTAAATTAGAACTAACTTCTGCTGGCATAATAATGTAATAGCACGACAGAGCGTATTTGGTATTAGGCAAACTTATTTTTTTAATTTCCAAGCCCAGGCTTTGAATGGCTTTAATCGCTTCATCTACCTTTTCCGCAACTTCTTTATCTAATCCCTCCACAAAGTATTCTTCCGGAATGCCGACTTTTAATTTTTTAATATTTTCTAATTTTGGATTTAATAATTCCTCGCCATAATCAGCATTGACGCTGGTCGAATCTAAACCATCCTGGCCAAGGATTTCTTTAAATAAAATCGCGGAATCTTCAACGGTTTTTGTAAACGGCCCGATCTGATCCAAGCTGGAAGCCATCGCAATTACCCCAAAACGAGAAACTGCCCCGTAAGTCGGCTTTAACCCCACTACTCCGCAAAAAGCCGCCGGCTGCCTAATTGATCCGCCGGTATCTGAACCAAGCGCTGCCACTGCCATATGCGATGCCACTGCTGCAGCTGATCCGCCAGAAGAACCGCCGGGAACCCGGGTTAAATCATGAGGATTTTTAGTTTTCTGGAATGCGGAATTTTCCGTAGAAGAACCCATAGCAAATTCATCCATATTAGTTTTTCCAAGAAAAACTGCTCCTGCGGATTTTAATTTCTTAATCACCGTCGCATCGTAGCTGGCAGTATAATCTTTTAAAATTTTTGAAGCGGCAGTTGCCGGCAAACCTTCTATTAAAAGATTGTCTTTAATAGCCATTGGCACACCAGCCATCATACTGACCGGCATATTTTTAGCAATTTTTAAATCTGTTTCTTCTGCCTGTCTAACGGCTAAATCTTTATTTAAACTTAAATAAGCGCCAACCTCTTTATCTCTTTTCTCAATCCAGTCAAAAAAACTTTGAGTCATTTCCAAAGCGGAAAATTCTTTTTTTAAAAGCCCATCATGAAACTTTTTAATTGTTAAATCGTGCAAATGCATATTTAAAATACCGGCGGCACTTTTAAGTAACCATTTTTTGTTTCTGGAAAAGCTTCGACGCCATTTTGACTTTTGACTTTGGACTTTGGACTAATTACATCTTCCCGGACAACACTTTTTAATTCTGTTCCGCCAGTCATCGGAGCAACATTTTCCGTATCTACGCTTTTTAATTCCTGAAAATAATCCAAAATCGCCCCCAAATCTTTTTGAAGCTTTTGCTCCTCCCCCTCTTTTAATTCAATCCTTGCCAGTTCTGCCAAATGCGCTAAATCTTTTTTTGTAAGCATATTAAAATTATACGAAAATTTTAATGAAAAGAAAAAGGGGGCTTTTATTGCCCCTTTGTTTTATACTCATTTTTTATACTCTCCACTTCTGCTTCTGAAGGATAATCTTCGCCAAAAATATGAACAATAAAACTTATTTCTCCTGTAAAACTTGTGAGCGTACCATTTTTACTAAATACACAATCTATTCTAGCCTCATTAACGTTTGCATAATTGATCGGACCACCCCACAGATCCATAGTTGTCCAAACTAAGCCAATCACTTTAAAGAGTTCCAAATTTCGACAAAGCACCCACTTATTTACATATTTTTTATTCAGTTCTTTATCATAAGCATCATCGCCGTCCGTTGGCATTTGACTCTCCTTTGCGGTTATTAAAAATATACTTATCTAAACTTACGTCTATTAAATTAATTTGTCAATTTTAAAAATTCTTTTTCGTCTATAATTTTTACTCCTAATTTTTTTGCCTTATCCAATTTCGAGCCTGCTTCAGATCCGGCAACGACATAAGAAGTATTTTTAGAAACCGATTCATTTACATCTCCGCCAAGAGCGCGGATTTTTTCTTTGGCTGCTTCCCTGCTCATTGATTCCAATCCGCCAGTCAAAACAAAACTTAGTCCAGTTAACTTTTGACTTTTGACATTTAACTTTTCACTTTCTACCTCTATGCCTACTTCGTCAAATTTCTTCAGCAAATTCTGGTGCCGGGCATCTTTAAAATATTCCAAAATGCTTTTGGATACTGCAGGTCCGATATCGGGAATAGTTTGTAAAATGTCTAAAGTTAAATGTCCAAAGTAATTTAAAATATCTAAAATTTTTATTTGTCCTCTTTCACTTTTTACATTTTTCATTATGCTTTTAGCTAAAAGCCTGGAATTTTCTTCCCCGACATGCAAAATTCCCAGACTATAAATAAATTTAGATAAACTTATTTTCTTTTTCTGATTTACTTCTTCCACAATATTTTTTGCGGATTTTTCCCCGAATCTTTCCAAAACCTTAATATCCCCTTCTTCCAAGGTAAAAATATCCGCGGCATCGGAAATCAAACCTTCATCCAAAAAATGATCGATAATCTTCGGCCCCAAACCTTCCAGATTAAACGCGCCGCGCGAAACAAAATGATAAAGGTTCTCACGATTGCGGGCTCCGCAATTTTTATTTCCACATTTATAAGCCACACCATCCCGCACAACTGCCGAGCCATCCATTGGGCATTTTTTGGGCATTTCAAATTCTTTGGCTCCCCGCGGACGCAAATCTTTTAAAACTTTGATGATTTTCGGTATAACATCGCCAGCCCGGCTGACAATCGCCGTATCGCCGACTCTTGCGTCTAAACGCTTAATTTCATCAGCATTATGGAGCGTGGCATGAGAGATAGTCACGCCCGCGACTAAAACCGGCTTTAAAACCGCTACCGGAGTCAAAACGCCTGTACGCCCGACCTGAACCTTAATATCTTCTATAATAGTGGTGGCTTCTTTAGCAGAAAACTTAAAGGCAATGGCTCCGCGAGGCGCCTTGCCAATAACGCCCGCATTTTCAAAATCCTTGTTTTCATTAACCATTACTACAATTCCGTCTATTTCATATGGAATTTTATCCCGATTTTTTGACCAATACTCATGGAATTTAAAAACTTCTTCCAAACTTTCCGCGTGGCGATTATGGGAATTAATTTTAAATCCGAAAGATTTTAAAATATCGTGCTCTTCTTCGTGGTATTTTTGTCCGAGATCGGTAATTACCGCGTACTGGAAAGAATCCAATTTTCTGCCGGCAATAACCTTCGGATCCAGCTGACGCACAGATCCCGCCGCAACATTGCGGGGATTAGCGTAGGGCTTTCCGCCTTTTTTCTCCTGTTCTTTATTAATCCGGTCAAATTCTTTTTTAGTCAAAAATACCTCGCCCCGGACAACTAATTTCTTCGGAACTTTTAACTTTGGGCTTTGGACTTCTAATTTAAGGGGTATCGCTTCTACGGTTTTTAAATTTTGAGTAACATCTTCCCCAATTAATCCATCTCCCCTAGTGGATCCTCGGACAAAAACGCCATTTTCATAAATAAGTTCAATTGCCAGGCCATCAATTTTTAATTCGCAATAAAAAGTTTTATCAGTATATTTTACTTTCCGGCCCAAATAATTTTCCATCCTTTCCAGCCAGTCTTCCATATCTTCTTTTGAAAAAGCATCATTAAAAGAAATCATCGGCGTTTCGTGCTTAACCTTTTTAAATTCTTTCAGCGGTTCTCCGCCCACGCGCTGAGTTGGCGAATCCGGCGTAATCAATTCCGGAAATTCCTGTTCTAAATCAAAAAGTTCCTTTTTCAAGGAATCCAGAGCGGCATCAGAAATCAAAGACTTATCCAAAACATGGTAAGCGTGCCGGTATTTCTCAATTTCTTTTTTAAGTTTTTCTATTCGCTCTTCAGCAGATTTTTTATCCATCCCGTTTAGAAAATTAAATTAAACATCTTTCCGACTAAAAACTTCCGATAATGCGTAGGTAAATTTTGAGTTAAATTACTCATATTTGTTAATTTTCTAACGGGATCCATAAAAATTTTTATGGCTAAGGAGCTAATTGAACGCCAAAAGCTCTTCGATTATTTCCAGAAGTCCCGATTGATTGAATATCAAAAGTTAAAGTTCCGTCAGGATTAGAATTAGAAACGCAACGGGTTAAAATTGCTTGATCCGGAGGCAAATTAATATTCGTCATTATTGGCGGAGAACAAGAATTGTCCCCTGGCGGGCAATCACTGCCGCAAGTTTTATTGTCGGTTTTATAAAATTTATAAAGCCGCCATTCAAACCCGGAATCCGCGGCAAAAATTGCTTTGGTGGAATTCACCACATCCGTTGCCTGCCGGATCTGATAAAGCATTAAAAGGCCGGCAATAGTAGTAGCTCCTAAAATAGTGCCTGATAACGCCAATACGGTAATAAGCATTACTTGGCCGCCATTATTCGTTCCGCTCATTATTAAATTATAACAAATTAAAAAGGCAAGAGTTCCCTTAATTTTTTCAAGAATAAGCTTACTGATCCGCCAGTACCCGGACTTCCACTACCGCAATCTGCCTTGCAACTTAAAGAAGTTTCTCCAGATTCACAGATATTATTGCCGCAAACAGGCGGAGGAGGCGTGCAAGGTTGGGATATTTCCGGAGAAGGAGTAACAGCAGTTGGGCAATTAAAAGTCATAGTGCAAAGAGGGCGAGTCTGGGTGCCGCCAGAAGAACAGACACTCCAATCAGCGCAAGACCAAGTATCAGCAGTACAAGAAGGAGGTAATATATCAAATTTTATTGTAACCGCCTTATTAGAATTAATATTAATATTGCAAGCATTATCGCTGACGCTATCGCAATTGGACCAACTTGTAATGCCGGAACCGCTTGCCGGCAAAGCGTAAACCGTAACGCCAGTAGGCGGAGGATAGCTTGAAACGCAATTGCTGGAACAATTTAAAATTCCGTTTGGATTAGTATAAGTTTTGCCAGTTGGAGAAGCAGTGACTGTGCCAGATCCGGTTCCCGCAACGTTAACGGTTAAAGTCGGATAAGTGCTGACAGAAACCGAAGCCGATAATTGCCCGCCGCTTAAAGAACAAGTAAAATTATAGATTTTATTTGATAGAAGACTGCCTACGGCTTCTGATCCGCTAGGATTTTTAGAACCGGACCAATCTCCTGAAGCAACACAGCTGCTAAAACCCGAATCAGCAGTCCAAGAAAGCGTTACCGGCGTTCCATAATAATCAGCCAGCGGCCCATCGGAATTATTAGCTTTGATATTTATATTGGCTGATCTATTAGGCGGAGAAGAACCGGTATATTTAATGCAATTAGATAAATTCTGAGGATATTTTACATTATTGCAAGTGATAGTATACATCGTAACTCCGGAAAACTGCTGCATATCGCCAGAAGCGTATGCGGAATATCTGAACTGCATGCGATCTGTCCCATTATAAATTCCATTCCAAGAATCATAAGTCATGCCGCATTTATAATATTTAATTGTTCCGCCGCCCGGAGCATAAAGCCCAACGCAAGGGCCGTTATAGAAACGCCCGCTCATCCAACTGGCTGTGCTTGCAGAATAACCATTAGCAGACAAACAATTTTGCCAAGAAGTTAAAGTCCCAAGCCTTGAATTCCAATTTCCTTCCGAGAGAGAACCCCAAATGCCACCCGAACCGCCATAATTATAAAATCCGGCATAACGAAGATTCTCAAAACCATAAATGCCAGTGCCAGGAACGCAATCAAAAACTGAGGGATACCAAGATAAAGAACTGGAATTTTTCTTAAAATCAACGCTTTGATAAGCCGGGTTTGAGGAACCGGCAAAACTGATATTCAAAGAAAAAAGGGAGGTTGCTAAACTAATTAACAAAAAGACAAATACTTTTTTAAATAAATTTTTCTTTAAATTCATAAGTTCAATTAAATCGCAAAATTACTAATTCTTTAGCAGTAACCGAGCTTGCGCCAATAATATTTTCTTGAGCGACGATTGAGACAATATCGCCGACTTTTATATCTTTAGCGGATTTCAAAATACCCGGATTACTAAAATTGTTATTAAGCACGATATCAATTCTAAAATCTTTCGGAATATTCACCGCGTAAATTTTCTGCGCCAATTTTGACGGATTGCCAGAAAGATCTAATCTTTCCGGAACCTCTGCGGAAATTTCAATAGAATTATCCGAAACTTTTATCACTTCCCCGCTTAGATTATTAATTCCGCGATCCTCTGCTTCTTGCAAAGAATTTTTAGTAAAAAAGTAAAAGTAACCAAAATACGCCAAGCCAGCTAATAAAACCAGCAAAATCAAACTATAAACCGTTTTTTTATTCATAGAATTAATTGTGGGCTAATTATTACAAAATTTAAAACGGAAGAAGCTCCTTGAATTTCTTTAAGAATAAACTGCTCGTTGGCGTGAATACTGGAGCGGGCGGCGTGCAAGATTGGGAAGTTGTTGGTTGCGGAATAACAACAGTGGGGCTGTTACAAGTCATAACCCAGTTTGCGCAAGTCTGAGTGCCGTTGGAAGAACATGCGTTCCAATTAGTGCAAGACCAAATATCTGTCTTGCAAGCAACATTAAAAAATGCGGTAACAGATTTATCTCCACCCATAGTTACAGCGCAGGGATTTGTAGTAACACCATTATCACAGCCAGAAAAATGGTCAAAAACAGAAGATGAGGTAGAAGGAGATATTGAAAGAGGCTTAAAAGGAGTAAATTTGGGTGGCGGAGGGAGAGTAACAGTTATAGTTGTACCTTCATTATAAAAATCCGAACAAGCGCCACTGCAAGTACTTAATCCATTATTTCCAGCCGGACTGATATTTACAGTTCCAACACCTGTGCCTCCAGACGTATTAATAGATAATTCATAAGTTTTAGTAAAATTAGCAGTAACAGACCTATCGCTATTATTCATATTCACAATACAAGAAGTTCCATTAGTGCTGTCGCAGCCAGACCAACTGGCAAGATTTGAATTAATTGCCGGAGATGCAGTAAGAGTCACATTTATATTTGCTCCGTTAGTAAAAGAAGTAGAGCAGCTGCCCCCACCCCCGCAATTTATTCCTCCCACATCACTAATTATAATTCCATCCCCAGTACCTAATTTATTAACATTTAATAATAATGGGGGCGGAGGAGGCAAGCAGCTTCCTGCGGAGTATGAAGAAGTAGAGCAGTCAGTATTTTTAACGGTACATTGGCTTAAATCACCCCCATACTGGCAATACTGCGGAACACAAGAAGTTGACGGGGTGCAGGTTGGCGGAGGAGGCAAGCAACTTCCAGTAGTATATGAAGAAGTAGAACAATTAGTATTCTTAACGGTGCATATCTTTAGGTCGCCCCCATACTGGCAATATTGCGGAACACAAGAAGTTGACGCAGCGCAGGTTGGTGGTGGAGGCGGCGGTGGTGGTGGCGTACAGCTGCTTAAAGTTTTAGATCCAGAACTCCAATTCCTAGAAATACTGCTATAAAAATTCCAAGTTGCTAAACTACCAACTACTTTAAATCCTGAGATATTATCCCCATAATTTATGGTTGGCGTAACTTGTTGAATTGAATATCCATTTGTACAACTGGAATAATAGGCAGCTTGCCTAGTAGCGCCGCCGTAATAATACCAATGAGTTCTATAAGAATCAGTCCCCGATGGATGAGTGCAAGGACCTACTGTGGTTGGACCGCTAGTCCAAGGAAAACTATTAGCTTCATATGTTACTTTTGTATTATTGACAGTAAACCAATACGTCCAACTGTTTCCGCTGCCGCTGGATTGCTGTACGCAAGCTGCTTTCGCGCTATTAGCTAAAAAAGAAAAACTGAAAATAACTAAAATTGTAAAAAAAGATAACTTTAAAAAGCTATTTATTAAAAATTTATTTTGTAACATAAGAAATACCCACTTGAGTAATATCTTTATCATCAACAGAAATAACAATGCTAATGTGCTGATCCGCTTTGTCGCCAACTAAATAAGCATTTCTACTATCGCTTTTTCTATCCTCAACCTTCCAAGTATTTTTAGTTAAAAGATTTAAATAAAATTGAAGATTTTCCTCTAAATTTTTTTCCGATTTAAAAACAAATATTGATTCCTTCCTGTCTGTATACTGACTAATATTAACTTGCTCCGGGATTGAGGATTCTAAAATAAATTCTGAAGGAAGCCAATCGCCAATTTGATTTAAAATCAGCTGTTTTGGCTGGCGGGCAAAATAAAAATTGCCAACCGCAATCACTAATAAAACTAATGCTAAAATCAAGACTAAGCTTTTATAAAGCCTTAAATTATTATCCATAATTTTTATTATAGCATATTTCTAAATGACATCTGAAAAATAGAAGGATATAATTAGATAATGAACCGCGGGGGGTACACACTTATAGAAATCCTGGTAGTTTTTACCATTCTGACTCTTATGTCAGGAATTTTACTGACCTACAATAGAACTGGAGAACGGCAAATTCTTCTATTTAGAGAACAGGCAAAAATTATCAGCTTAATTTTACGGGCAAAATCTTTTGCTCTCGGCGCCTATATTCAAGCTGGCGCGCCCTGCGGATACGGAGTGCATTTTGATAGGCCAGCTAAAGAAGTCCGGATTTTCAAAGATTCACCGAGTAATGGAAGCGGGTTATCACAAGATTGCTCCAACCCCAATAAAGCTGAGGGGCCAGACTATCAATATAATCCTGTTACTGAAAATCTCGATCCGCCAATTATGGAAAAATTAGGAGTTGATTTTGTTATAGGAGAACCGATGGAACTAAATGACATAGTTTTTCTTCCGCCAGAACCTAGAGTGGCAATCAATGGCAACCCCGCTCCAACTGGAACTTTTACTGTCAGCATTAGCAACAACGGCACTATAAAAACCGTCAAAGTAAACAGCTTTGGCCAAATCAGCACTAACTAATTATGAAACAAAAGGGGCAAATATTAATTGAGGCATTAGTGGCAATAACTGTTGCCGGCGTAGGCTTATTGGGAGTTTTTTCTTTACTTACCCAATCTCTTGGCTTAAACAAAGTAGTCAGCGACCAATTCGTGGCTTCCAATTTAGCCATGGAGGGAATTGAGTTGGTGAAAAATTTAATTGATAACAATGTGCTTCAAGGCAGCGGATTCCGGGCATGGAACGAAGGCAATTGCCTTACTAACGGCGACCATGAAATAGACATAAATTATGAATATGAATTAAATTCTGCTTGCGGCGACGATAATAGATTTTTAAATTTTGATCCTAGTACGGGAATTTATAGCTATGGCGGCACCGAGCAAAGCACCCGCTTTAGACGGAAAATAAAAATAGATGTGAGTAGGGCAGATGAAATTCAAGTAAATTCCATTGTAACTTGGACTGGCCGCGGCGGATCAGCTTCAGATATAAATTTGGAAGATCATTTTTTCAGATGGAGGCCTTATCAATGCAATGATGGCTTAGATAATAATGGCAACGGCTTAATAGATATGGCGGACATCCTAAAATGTTTCTCTCCAGATGCTGATACTGAAAATTAAATAATGCAAAATATTATGCTTCAAAAAAAATCTGGCTTCACAATAATTGAACTTTTAATTTCCGTATCGCTTTTTACGATTATAATTTCTATTACTTCTGCAATTTTTATAAATTCTCTCCGGACTCAGCGGATTATTACCGCTCTTATGGCCGCAAACAGCAATGCCAGCCTCGCAATTGAACAAATCGCAAGAGAAATAAGAACAGGAACTAATTTTTGCCTAAGTACCTGCCGGCCTGATGAATTAAAATTTACTAATGCTAACGGCGAAAGCGTTGAGTATCGCTGGGATCCAGCAGCGAGTGCCCAGCCAAAACCTATACTTAGAGCAGTAAAAGGCGGCACGCCAACTCCAATTACCGCAGATAATGTGGATATTAAAAATATGGCTTTTTATTTGCAAGGCCAAGCCCTAGGAGACAAAAAAGCGCCTAGGATTACTTTAATTATGCAAGTCGGAGCCGTAGGAGCGCCTTTTGCCGAAGCTTTTACTAATCTCCAAACCACTTTAAGCGCAAGGCTTATAAGAATACCAGGCGAACCGAATGCGGATTAATTTAAAAAAATGAAGGCCACTCCACGGACTAAATTCCGTGGTTTCTTTTATGTCGCAAGCTTCGATTGTCCAGCACTACACCTAGGTGTAGTGCTG
>JAUSKT010000015.1 GCA_030646915.1 bacterium | reverse complement strand
AAAATAAAAATGAGCAATGATGTACGCCTACAAAATGCATTGCTAATAGCGATGGTATAGGTAAGAGCATGCAAATCTCGGCGAGTTTTCTCGCGTATGAGCCTATTAGTAAAAATACCAGCGATTGTCTGCCGCCTCAATCGTGCTGTATTTATCCAAAAATTACCGAACTTACTTGTCCGGGAGGTGTTTGCAGCGGAGAAAGCGATGCCTTAGGGAGCAGTCTTCCGGTCGTTTGCAGCGGGGATTTTCAATCTGATTTTTGCGATGATTATACTTCCAACTGCGGTCAAAATCAGAACTCTTTGATGTGCCAGCAGACATTGATAAATTTAACAAACAACGCTACGGTTTCAGCTTGTAGCGGGAGTTCCGATCTTTCAGGCTGTTTAAAATTTACAGTAGCTTGTTCGCAGGATAAGAATTCTCCGGAATGCCAGCAATTTATAGCTCAGGGCAGCGATCCGAATATAGTTCCTGCGCCGATTTTGACGTGCTCTAAAAGTTCTATTTTTTCCGACTGTTTAAAGGGATATGTAGCTTGTTCACAAGATCAAAATTCTTCGGATTGTCAGAAATTTATAGCTAAAAGTACGGCCGAAAAAGGAGCGTGTTCGCAGAACCAAACTTCTCCGGAGTGTCAGCAATTTTTAGCCCAAAACGCTTCTTCTGAGAGCTTGGTTCCGTCACCTATTTTGGCTTGTATTGGAAGTTCTGATTTTATAAAATGTTTAAATGCAGTTTTGGGCGGTTCTTTAGAAAAAGATACTTCTAAATGGCTGGGGCTAGTTCCATGTACGGGATTTAATAAAAATACAGGCGAACTTGATTGCACACTATGTAGCGTTTTCGAACTTATTAGGAGAATTATAGATTGGCTAGTTGAATTTATTTTGGCGATATCTGTCGGTTTTATAATTTGGGCCGGTATTTCAATGATGTTTTCTGGTGGTGATCCGTCAGGATTAACAAAGGCAAAAGAAATGTTGACGACGGCGATTTACGGCGTCGCCCTTGCTTTGGGTGGATGGCTGATTATCGGAACCTTACTTGGCGTATTGACTGGTTCCGACAAAATAATGCCTTGGAATAAAATTACATGCAAGTCCGAACCAATTAAATTAAGCCCTGGGGTGCCAAAGCTTTCGGCGAATTGTACTTCTGCCGGGGGAATTTGCCAGAATAAAACAACCACCGAATGTGTAGGTGGAAGTTATGAGGAAAAATTGTGTTCTGGATCGACTAATATACAGTGTTGTGTGCCAAGAGCGTCTAAAAAAACATGCGCTTCTGTTAGAGGAAAATGTCAAAATAATTCTTTATCTTGTGATCATGATTATATAGAGAATTTGTGTCCGGGGACAGCCGCTAATATACAGTGCTGTGTTCCATTTTCCCAAGCAGAAATTGATTCTGCTATTCAGAATAAAAATGAAGCAAATAAAGAAGCAATGATAAAAGAGGCCTGTGCAAGTCCTGATAATCAAGCCGCTTGCGAGTGCCGAGGGGGCACTTGTCAGACAAAGGGAAGCTGTGGTTATGCTAATCCCGTAATTACGGGGGCTTGTCCTGGTGATGGACAACAGCAATGCTGTAAAAAAACACAATAATTTTTTAAATTTAGGTTATAATTAATGTGATATCAATATACGTATCCGTCATTGCGAGTGCCGCCGAAGCAATCTGAATTTAATGAGATTGCCGCGTCGCAGACTCCTCGCAATGACAAAAATTACCAATGATACGAATAAAAAATAAAAAATGATTAGTATTATTAGTATCATTGGTAAAATTAGTATATTAGTATCATAATTAAAATATGACAATAAAAATATTAAGCTCTCTGATTTTAGCAGTAATCGTCTTGTTTTTAGGTTTTCCGGTTTTGGCGGCCGATACCAGTATTGAAATCCCTAATCCATTACAGGTAAAAACAGTTCCGGCTTTAATCGATAATATCCTTAATTATATTATTGGCATGGCAACTTTAATCCTACCCCTAGTTATTATCTATGGAGCATTTCTTCTTATGAGTTCGGGCGGAGATCCGGAAAAAATAATTACGGGTCGTAAAACTATTTTTTGGACGATTGTCGGTTATGCTTTAATATGGCTATCTAAAGGAATTACGCTTATTGTAGTCGATATTTTAGGGGGAAAAGCTAAATAGACATCAATTTGTTTTTATGGTAAATTGAAATGGTCGAATGATTATTATATTAAAAATAAAAAATGAAAAATTTAATTAAAAAGGCTTTGACAGGAATAGTGCTTTTTACTCCAGCTTTAGCTATGGCCCAACCAGGCAATGTTACGGGTTCTAATATTAAAACTCTAAATGGGTTGTGGGCGGTTGTAGATAAAATTGTTAATTATCTTGTCGGCGCATTTTACGTCGTAGCTGTTTTATATATTTTTTACGCCGCTTTTCTTTTCTTGATATCCGGTGGTGATGAAGAGAAGTTAAAAACAGCCAAGACTCAGTTATTGTATTCAGTAATTGCTATTGCTGTTGCCCTGCTTGCCGGAACGATGCAGTTTATTGTTAAAGATATTTTGTCTTAATAAAATTCAATCAAAAATCCCCCTTACGGGGGATTTTTGATTTGGCTAAACCAGTTTATAAAATAAACTGGTCGCCCGACAATTAAAATAAGATTTTATTTTAATTATTTAGGGTGCTCCCGAGAGCCTGCCTGCCGGTAGGCAGGAATCAGCCTTCGGCTGAGAACCTACGAATATGATGTGCTGGGGGCGGGAGTCGAACCCGCATGCCTTGCGG
>JAUSKT010000006.1 GCA_030646915.1 bacterium | reverse complement strand
CAGGGATTTATTAATGAATGCTCCGTCAGAAGCAAGTAAAGAACAATTGAAAGAACTAGGGATTGAAATAAAAAAATCAAAACAGAAATAATATTTTTAACTTGACAAAATAGCATAAAATATGCTATCATTATTTTAATTCGCTTAACCGCGAGTTGATGTACCTTAAGTAAAAACCAATGATAGTCCTGGGGTTTGCCATCCGCCAGTTGGCGGAGGCGGATGAGGGGATTATCGGGAGGCCAAAATGGCCAAGACGAACGTGCTGGTAAGCGCTGCCGGCTGGTTGCTCGGGTTCACTGAGAAGCTGGTACGGGAGCTGAAGAAGCAGGGCGTGACTGACGAGGCGATCCATAACTTCGTCAAGGATGATGGAGATGTTGCGGTGGAAAAGATCGCGGCCGAGCTCGCCAAGCTGATGAGGGTGAGTTTCCCGACCTGTAAATCCATCAAGCTAGGCACCGGCCTGAAGACCGCCGATGACTTCCGCCGAGCCCTCAAGGCTGGTGGATATCAGATCGGTCGCTGGGCCAATGACATCCTCGGCCAGCCGGTTTTCAAAGCGGCACAGAAGGAAACCGAAGTGGAGCTGGTAAAGGTCTCGGTCGTTGAACTCGGCTTCAGGAATGGAGCCACGTGGCAGGAAATCTACCAACGCGCCAAAGAGCTCGGTCTCGAGCTCTGCCCGAACGAGGTCGGTCCTCAACTGCGCTTGCAGTACAAGGATCAGCCTAACGGCGAGTGGCTTCTCATCGCGATGGAGCCAATCACCGACTCGGTCGGCTGCCTCAGGGTGTTCGTTGTGGAGCACGGCGCTTACGGCCGGTGGCTGCTCAGCTATTACGCCTACCCCGAGGGCGTCTGGCACAGCTACGGCCAGTGGTTGTTCGTTCGTCGCAAGTAGCGGAGCCCTTGGGCTCTTAGTAAAAACGTCCCGGTGAAAATCGGGACGTCTTTTTTTATAACAAGTGACTTTTTGGATGTTTTATAATAAACTAAATATCATTATGGCTAATATTAAAGAACGAACCTTAGTTTTATTAAAACCTGACGCAGTGCAGAGGAATTTGGTTGGGGAGATTGTTGGCAGGTTTGAGCGGGTTGGGTTAAAAATCGTGGCAATGAAATTAGTATTGCCGACAGAAGAGCAGGCTTTGACTCATTACAGAATAAATCCGGATTTGCCGGAGAAAATTTTGAATCATCTGAAAGCGTTTTTATCCGCAAGTCCGGTGGTGGCTTTAGTCTTGGAAGGAAATAAAGCCATTCCAGTTGTCAGAAAATTAATCGGCTCTACCGAACCGCTTAAATCTGATGTTGGCACTATCCGGGGGGATTACACGATTGATTCTTATGATCTTGCGGATGCCGATGCCCGCGCAGTAAGGAATTTAGTCCATGCTTCGGCAAGTGAATCCGATGCGGAGAAAGAAATCCCTGTCTGGTTTTCACCGAAAGAACTAGTAAATTATAAAACTGTCCGGGAAAAGATTTTATACGACGTGAATTTAGACGGGATCCTAGAATAAAAAAACTCCGATGAATCGGAGTTTTTCTTTATTAACAGTTTAGGCTTTGCCATAAGTGAAAAATGGTATAATAAAGATGACCCTTAAAACGGTCGTAAAATCTCGCTCGTTTTCCTGATCAAATTGTTATATACGGGATGGCGAATCGCTATCGGCCTTGGCCAATAGCTGAGCTAACCCACTTGCTTCAATGCAGGGAACAAAAGAGCGAGATTTTATTATCTTAAAAAGCCGAAAAACGGTTTTTTTATTTGCATTTTTTTGAGATTTAGGGTATTTTAAAAGCAGTTCATTACACCAATAAATAAGGAGATAAAATGGTTCCGGAATGGCTGAAGCCAAAAACTGGAAAGGAGGCGATTGTTTACCCCGCTATCCCTTCCAGACTGTTAAAAACTCACTATCAGGAATTTCTTGAATTTATCAGAAAGCATAAAAGAGCGCCCATTAAAACTTTTGATGCCGGTGATTTGGAAGATTTTGAATTTGGACCAGTAGGACGTCACGATACAATTTATCATTTTACTTGCGGTTTGCAGGATTTGGCTTGGGAAACGTGGGTGGGTGGCGCTTCAGAGGGGACTTTAATTGAAGCTTTTCGTCGATTAAAAAATGATCCGGAAAAAAGATTAAGAGTTTTTCCGCACTTAGATCCGAAATGGGAAGAAGAATTTGAATATTGGAAGGGTCAATTAGGTGATCCGTTTGCGGAACTTAGAAAATCTTTTAAAACTCTGTTAGTTTTTGTTGGCCCAAGAACTGGCGGGAAAACATATCTTGCGAATAGTCTTGAAGAAAACCCATTACTAAAATTAGTAAAAGTTAAAAATGTAACTACCAGGCAGCCACGTCAGGATAAATGGGATCAGCATTGCTATCATTTTGTTGGCAGAGATGAGTTTGAATTAGGAAAACAAAACTGCGCTTTTTTGGAATATGACCAGTATCCGAAAGACGTCCACGACGGTGAATGGTATGGATCTTCTTTGGAAGAAATAAAATCAGTTTTAAGAAATAGCCATGGTACTATGGCTCTTACTCCAGATGGAGTCCGAGCATTGTACCAATGCCGATACGAAATAAATCTAGTAATTATTCTTTTAAGGGCATCACCGGAAGTTTTGGTAAAAAATGCAAAACGTCGAAATATCTTGGATCCAGAAAAACAAAAAGAAATCATTAGAGATGCTAAGAGATTTGTTTTGCCGGCTGATATTCCGCATTTAGTCTATGAGCCAACCGGCGATGAACGCGATAAAAAAAGAATTTTAAAATTGGTTGAACCGCTTTTAAAATAAAAAATAACCCCAGCGTGCTGGGGTTTTATATTTTAGGAAGCTTCTGCCTTTTAAGCAGTTCTTTAATTTTTGGATGATACGGAACAAAAACCCCTTTTCCATTTTTAATGATAAAAAGAGGTTTTGGGGAACGTATGTAGATTTCATTTTCTATGCCTATCATGTTTTTTATTAGCATCAAGCTTTCTATTGAAAATCTATAATCGGAAAGAATAGTCTGATAAATTGCCGCATCAATGACTGAAGCAATGCGGGTTTCCTCAAGCCGTCTGATATGAAAAACAGCTTTGCGGGAAAATTCTTTTTTTAAATAATTTAATTCGGCTATGTGGTCAATATTTTTTAAATAATATCTTTCTTCGCCTAAATGATTTATCAGTTCATCTGCCACGAGGATTGAATACTGGATTTCCGCTATTAGGATTTTCCCGATTAGCAAGCGGCTATTTAAATCATTAAATTGGATAACAATCGGTTTTGGAGAAAAGAAGGATCGCCGGTTGCTGTTGGATATTTGAACTAATTGGGATACATAATCAATGGGCCGCCAAGAAAAAAATTCATCTGCCAGCGCCGGATCCTCGCCTCTATTCATTTTTTCTTTTATTATCCGCAATAGATATTCGGCTGTATTCTGATTTTGGGTGATCATTCTATCAATTCCTATTAAGAGAAAAAATATAATGCATATTAAGACAATGGCTATAAATATTAGTCCTATAAACATACTTAATGTCATAAGCACTTCGGGAATATCTACGGGTGTCATTTAACTATAATTTCAAATTGCTATTTTTAGCTTAAAGATACTTGAAGCTTCTGTCAAAATAAAAAATAAAAAACCGAGCTAAGCTCGGTTATTGCGTATTTGGCGTAAGAAAGAAAAGCACCCAGACAGTATCTACCAGGGTATGGACAACAGCGGCTGGAAATATGCTTTTGGTATTTTGATAAGTTTTTCCATATACATATCCAGCTATGGTCGCCAGGTAAACATATTGGCAGGCAAAAAGAGGATCGGAGCTGTTCGTATAATGGGCGAGTCCGAAAAGAACTGCGGTGAAGGCGTTCGCTGATTCGTCACTCATTACTTTTCCTAAGCTTTTCTGCATTATGCCTCGGAAGAAAATTTCTTCAGGAACAGCGACGATAAAGAAAATGCCAATTGGGATAAAAAGCGTTCTTAAAGATAAGCTTGGCAATCCTGAATAGGTAATAAATCCGCTATGTAATCCCATAATAAGAAGCGGAGGTATCAATATCCCAAAATTCCTAAGAGCCTCTTTCCAATCATTTAGTTTTTTACTCCAAAGATGGTAATGAATATCATATTTTCGAAAACTAAGAAAATAGATAAGGCCAATAACTAGCGCAAAAAGCTCCCAGTACATTTGAGCATCATCAGCATCGGGGCCAATAAATTTCATTGCAAGTTTTACTACTAAGCCGGATTCCATCGGAAGCCAGAGAGCAAGCATGACCGCCCAGTCAGCGGTTAATCCTAGCCATTTATTATGAAGCCAAGTAGGCTGTTTTGCGGAGCAAAATGAATGAGCTGTTTCTTTATTTGAAAAAGAAAGGTAAATTGAAAAAAGGAAAAGCAGCGGCAGCAGCGACCATAAAGCTTCATCGGGATTTTCTAAGAGAACCTTTATAAAAATTTTTAGGTCCATTATTCAACTTTCAAAAGATTAGCTGTTACTATTGTATAGTAATGAAGTTAGTTTTTCAAGGTTCGATTCCACCTACTCCGACCAACAAAAATCCGCTATTTTATAGCGGATTTTGTTTTAGAAGTTTTAGTTTTATTGATAGTTCGCAAGCATTTCACGCAGGTTTTAATTCTGCCAGCTAAGCCGGGTATTGTGGCCCATTGGAGATTTGGCTGTTTCCGAGTCCGGTTAGTTTGATTGTAGTGTCCACGGAGTAATTTGCGGGTTCCGCCCATCAAATAGCTCTTGGAACAAACTGCGCATTGTTTCATCCCGTTAGAGGCAGGTCGCGGTTTTTTAAACCTTAGCCATGCCTTAAATTTAATAAAATGTTTATAATAAACCGACTTTCTTAGTTCCCGATAGCGACCGCGGCCTCTAACGGGATTTCATACCTTTGTTTAGTTGAGTATATATAAGTTGAAACTTTAAATCAAGTAGTGGTATTCTATTTATTAGCATTATTTCAAAATAAATAACGAGCATTATGAAATTCCCGAAGAAAGTTTCGCAAAAGGTAGATTTAATTTTGAAAAAGAATGAAGAAAGAAAAGAAAGAGAGAAGGAAGCAGCATTGGCAGTTAAAAAGAGAAAGGAAGATTTAGAGAAATTAAAACAATCCAGGATGCCCGAACTTCTTGGCTACGCAAGAGAAGTTTCAGGTTGGCTGAACGATTTTTGTTCTAGTGAAGATTTAAATAAATATTTTTCGGCATCGGCCTTTAGAAGCGATTTAAGAATTTTTTGTGATTCTTTTTGGCAAGGACTTCCTCAGCCAAAACATTCTTATTGTTATGCAACTATTACAGTAAATAAAAATGGAAAGGTTTCTTACGGAGAAAGATATAAAGGCATGCTTGCTCATGAAACTGAATTAGGCAGGGCGCCTTTAAATCCTGAAGTATTGATATCTAAACTTCCTCCTGATTATCTTAAAAATCTCGCAGAACATTTAAGAACTGACAAGGTATGGGATTATATTGATGAGGAAGTTTCCGCAGAGCTTAGACTTTTTAAATAACGGCTTTTAAGCCGTTTTTTGTTGCAAAATAAAAACCGCATAAATGCGGTTTTAATTTTTAAACTAATATTGTTCGAATACTTCCTTCTTTATTGCGGATTATTTTCCGTTTGGCTGGCCGTGCAAGGAAACCGCCTCTTTCAACTTTTTCTGTAAATTTTTTATAGATTTTCTTTTCTTTCGCCGAAAGGAATTTCTTAACATAAAGCCTCTCTTCTTTTCTTGCCAATTGATGAGCTTCTGGTTGTGGCAATCCTTGTTTTTTTACCCAATACATTTCCCTTAATTCATGATATATGATCACATCCCGTATATTTTCTGGTACTGAGGTTCCGATGTGTATTAAGATGCATTTAACCCATTTATTTTTAAAAAGGATTTCTCCGGAGGAAAATTTGCCGGTAATTTTTTGGATATAAGGTTTTCCTTTACTCAAAAAGAAATCTGATTCCAGAAGTTTGATTAATATCAAGACCCCATAACTTTTAAAAAGCTGTATTTGTTGGTTTGCATCTTTAGCAGGAAAGTTTATTCTTCCGATATCTGGATTTAAGCTGGTAGCATTTGGTTTTTCATTTGGCGGCACATCCACCTCTTTTTTCTAAATTTTATAGTGCTGTAATAGAGTGTAAGTTTCAAAAACTCTATTGTCAATATATAAATTAAGAATTAGAATTTAATATATGTCTTCCGACACCACCCAGCTTATAAAAGATAAATTAGATATTGTTGATTTTTTGAAGCAGTACATTGAATTGAAGCCGTCTGGGAAAAATTACAAAGCCAACTGCCCTTTTCATAAAGAAAAAACTCCTTCTTTTATGGTTTCGCCGGAGCGCCAGTCCTGGCATTGTTTTGGATCCTGTAGCGAGGGCGGGGATATCATCAAATTTTTAATGAAATATGAAAATCTGGAATTTTATGACGCGCTGAAAGTCTTAGCGGAAAAAGCTGGAGTGGAAATCCAGACCAGCGGTGATAGGGATTTTAAATCTTACAATTCTTTATATAAGGTAATGGAAGCAGCTAAAGATTTTTTCAAAGCGAATTTAAATGCATCGCCGAAAGTTCTTGCGTATTTAAAAGAAAGAGGATTAAAAGAAGAAACTATAAAAGAATTCGAATTAGGTCTAGCGCCTGATACTTCAGATTCTTTAACCAAGCATCTTTTAAAACTTGGCTATAATATTTTAGATATTGAACGCGCGGGTTTGGCATTGAAAACCGAGCGCGGCACTTATTGGGACAGATTCCGGTCTCGGGCGATGTTTCCGATTTATAATCATTTTGGAAAAGTAGTGGCTTTTACCGGCCGGATTTTGCCGGGTAATGATAATCCGAATGTGGGCAAATACGTAAACAGCCCGGAAACTCCGATTTTCCAAAAATCCAAAATTCTTTATGGTTTTAGTAAGACCAAAAATGATATCCGCGATGCCGGCGTTGCCGTAATAGTTGAGGGGCAGATGGATTTTTTGATGATGTGGCAGGATGGCATTAAAAATGTCGTGGCGAGTTCGGGAACTGCTTTGACTGCGGATCACCTTAAAGTTTTGCGGCGTTTGGCGGATGAATTGATATTCAGCTTTGATGCTGATGAGGCTGGTGAACATGCCTCAGAGCGGGCAATTGATCTTGCCGGAGAAAATGATTTTTCCGTCAGGCTTTTAATAATTGAAGATCCGAAATTAAAAGATCCCGCCGATATAGTCAAACATAAGCCAGGCATGGCTAAAGAGCTTATTGATAAATCCAAGATTGCAATGGAATATTTTTTCCATAAATATCTTAAAAATAAAAATTTGGATTTAAAATCCAAGAAAAATAATTTAAGAATTGTTTTGGGCAAGATTAAAAGCTTGGCCAGTCCTATTGATAGGGGGCATTGGCTGAAGGAATTGGCCCATTTGGCAAAAATTGACGAGCAGGTTCTTAGTGAAGAGATGGAAATGATGGCGGTAAAATCTTTAATTCGGAATCTTGAATCTAAAACATCTGTTGAGGTTGAAGAAAAATTATCCAGGCGGGAATTGATTTCCCAAAGATTATTCGGAATTCTTTTACATATTAAAGATGATTTAAAAGTTTTAGAAGAACATCTTAAATATTTTCCGGAGCAATATCATTCGCTTTATAAGAATTTTTTATCCAAAGAAGTTAAAGACGCTAAAAATGAACTTAGCGATTTAATGAGCGCTATCAGCTTGCGGTTTAGTTTTGAGAATCAGAATATTGATAAAGAAGATCTGCAAAAAGAGACGAAAAATCTTTTGAGAGAATTAAAAATTGAATATTTAAAAGAAAAATGTCAGGAGGTTAGTGAATTAATTCGGCGATTAGAAATTGATGGGGATGAGAAAAGCTTGGAAAAAGCAATGTTAGAGTATAGTATACTATCTAAAGAGTTAGAAATGTCGAAGTCAAAATTGTAACTTATATATTCTTAAGAAGTTATATTAATAATCAAATTTCGTATTATTTTATGCCAAAAAAGAAAAAATCAAAATCTAAAAAATTATCTTCTAAAAAATCCAGGAAAGTCATCAGGCGAAAAAAGAAGATAACGGCCAAAAAATCTAAAAAATTAGCCAAGGCTCGCAAATTATCCCCAAAAGAAGAAAAAAAGCTCCATAAGAATGAATTTAACCTGCAAGAATTAATTGACCGCGGGAAAAGCCGGGGTTTTGTTACTGATACGGAAGTTCTGCATTTTTTCCCGCAAATTGAAGATAGTGTGGCCTTTTTAGAAGAGATCTATAACAAACTGGAAACTGTAAATATCAAAGTCATTGAAACCAGCCAGTTAATTCAACTGCCCAAAGAGGATGAAGTCAGTAAAAAGGAATTGGAAAATGCTGGCCGGGCGGAAGGCGATTTGCCCGATTCCGTGCAGATGTATTTAAAAGAAATCGGCCGGACTGAGCTTTTGACTGGCCAAGAGGAAAAAGATTTGGCAAAGCGGGTAGAAAAAGGAGATAAGGAAGCCCGCGCCAAATTTATCCGGGCGAATTTGCGGCTGGTAGTTTCAATCGCCAAGCGTTATGTTAATCGGACTCCGAATTTAAGTATTTTGGATTTGGTTCAAGAAGGAAATATCGGTTTAGCCAGAGCGGTTACTAAATTTGATTATCGCAGGGGTTTTAAATTTTCTACTTATGCCACTTGGTGGATCCGGCAAGCGATTACTCGCGCTCTTGCGGATCAGTCCAGAACAATACGTATTCCAGTCCATATGGTGGAAACGATTTCTAAATATACCCAAGCGAAACGGCATTTGATTCAGGAATTAGGCAGAGATCCGTTGCCGGAAGAAATTGCAATTGAAATGGGTTTGCCAGTGGAAAAAGTTCATCACATTCAAAAAATTTCCCAGGAAGTAGTTTCTTTGGAAGCGCCAGTCGGAGAAGACGATGAAGGAGAATCTTCGCTCTCAGAATTTATTGAAGATACTTCTAGTCTTACGCCGTCTCAAATAGCTTCCCATACTTTACTGAAGGAGAGGATTAAGGAAATTTTAGTGGACTTGACTCCGCGCGAGCAGAAGATTTTAGAGATGCGTTTTGGATTAGGGGATGGCATTACTCATACTCTTGAAGAAGTAGGCAAAGAATTTGCCGTAACTCGGGAGCGCATCCGGCAAATTGAAGCAAAAGCCTTGAGCCGCATCCGCCAGCACGGGAAATCTCATACAATTGAGGGTTATTAGACTTGGCTTGATTTATGGCCTTGAGTATGCTATAGTAATATTAAGTTAATATAGGGTATTTTTATTAGTAAAAGGCTATGTGTGAGGACCTATTTTCGGGTTCTTTTACGTTCTAAGGCATTTATGAGTAAATTTATGGGTAAAATGGCAGTTTTAGGGGCGCTTTTGGGCGTTATTTTGCCTATGGCAAGTTTGGCTGATATGGGAGATGTTAACCAAATCTTGGACACTGATCCCATGGTAATGGATTTAGTTAATCAAGAGCTGGTAGATTTGGCAGATTTAGGCATGGAGAATCCGGGAATTTTACAGACTAACCCATTCTATTTCATGAAGAATTTTCGTTGGTCTACCCAGAGGACTTTTACTTTCAACTATCTTAAAAAGGCAGAATTGGAATTAGATATCATGACTCAAAAGGCGGCAGAATTAAAACGCTTAATAGAAATTAGCCCTAATAATTCAGAAGGGATAAATAGCGCCTTAGATGCTTACAGGGGCAGCGCTGATAATCTGAAATCTTATTTAAAGGGATTAAAAGATGGAAATGGCGCTGGCAGTTTGGAAGAAAAATTAATTGACCAGGGGATAAAACAAATCCGGATTTTAAATGAACTTAAAAATAAAAATGATTTTCGGGCTGACGAAAAGCTGGAAAATATCCAAATTGCTTTAAGCGAGGCAGTAATTTTGCTTGCGGAAAAAGTTGATTCTCCCTTACGGCTTTATTTCAAGATAGAAAATATTTTAAATAAGCAGAAAGGCGGACTTTTTAGAAATGTGGTCTTAGTGGAAGCACTGAATTATTTAGAAGAGAAATCTAGTTCAAACGCGGGAATTTTCGCGGCTTTAAAAGAAAATCTATTGATTGATCAGCTTGCAAAAATTGACGCTGAGAATCTTGCGCCGGTATTACCGGGAGTTTTCAGCCTTTTGCCCGGAGATTTAGCCGGCAGAATTAAAGTTTTAGATGAATTAAAAGAGCGGGTTAATGATATGGATTTGAAAAGTGAGCTGAATGTAATCCGCCAGAATTTATTAGATTTGGGAATTAAACAAAGGGAAATCGGCAAGCTGGAGGCTATGAAATTAATATCGGAATCGGGGAGATTATCCGGTATTTTGGAAAATAAATTGAGCAGTTTTAAAAAGAGCAACCTTTTAAATACTCTTTTTTCTCGGGCGAAATTTAATTTGAAGCAAGCTCAGGAGTCTTTTGATGGCAACCAGTATGGAGCGGCCTTTGGCCAGGCCTCCTTATCTTTTTCTGCTTCTCAAAATGCGCTCAGCCAATTAGCCCGCTTTGAAAATTTTAATAATGAAAATTTATTAAGCCGCGACCTTAAAAATTTAAAAGGCATGTATGATAATTTAATTATTTCAACTAATGCTAGTGGATTAAATTCAAATAATTCCTCAAAATTATTTGAGCTTTTAGTAAAATCTGAAAAAGCTTTGGCAAAAGTTTCTGATTTGCAGAATAAAAATGGAAACTTGGATTCCATAGCTCCAGCTTTACGGGATGCGAAGTATTTAATTTTTAAATCCAACCAAGTGACTAATAGTTTGCTTGCAATGCTGGAAAAATCAGCGAAAGAAAAGCGCGCTGGACAATCATTTATTGAAAGAGTATTGCCGCTTAATCAGGCTAAAGAAAAAGAAATTAAAAAAGAAGTAATTGATGAGATGGAAAAAGGAAATTAAAAAGGCGCTAAACAGCGCCTTTTTAATTTTTAATGCTCCGTGATAATATTTTAAATATGCAATCCAGCGAAATTCGGAAAAAGTTTTTGGATTTTTTTAAGGAACGAGGCCATGTTATTGTGCCATCTTCGTCTTTAATTCCCGATGATCCGTCAGTGCTTTTAACTACTGCTGGCATGCAGCAGTTTAAGCCATATTATGTCGGCAAAGCTGATCCTATGCGGGATTTTGGCAGTAAAAATACTACTTCGGCCCAAAAGTGTTTTCGGACTTCGGATATTGATGAGGTTGGGGATAAAACCCATCTGACATTTTTTGAAATGCTCGGTAATTTTTCCTTCGGCGGTTATTGGAAAAAAGAAGCGATTCATTGGGCTTATGAATTTATCGTTAATGAATTGGGTATTGATAGAGAAAGGGTAAGTGTGACAGTTTTTGGCGGAGATTCGGAAGTCCCGCAAGATAAAGAATCTTATAATATCTGGCATAAGGAAATTGGTTTGCCGGAGTCAAAAATTAAAAAGCATAGTCGGCAGGATAATTTTTGGGGGCCGACCGGCAGCGAAGGGCCTTGCGGACCGACAACGGAAATTTATGTTGCTCCCACCGTCGCTGAAGCTATGGCGGGCAAGGGCGTCGAAGTTTGGAATCTGGTTTTTAATGAATATTATTGTCGCCCTTCGGCAGGCTCAGGACAAGTTTTAGAAAAACTTGAAATTCCCGGAGTAGATACTGGAATGGGATTGGAACGTTTGGCAATAATGCTTCAGGGAAAAGACAATGTTTTTGAAACAGATTTATTCCAGCCGTTAATTTCTAAAATTGAAGAAGCAAAGCCGGGCTTAGATGAAAAAGTTTTAAGAGTGCTTGCTGACCATTTGCGCGCATCAATATTTTTAGTTGCTGATGGGCTTCGGCCTTCTAATAAAGAAGCAGGATATATTTTGCGCCGGCTTTTAAGGAGAGTTTTAGTTTATGGGATAAAATATGATATCCACGCGGATTTATTTTCTCTTGCGGTGGAATCAGTAAAAGAAAATTTTGGAAAATGGTATCCGGAGGTTAAAAATACCAAAGAAATTTTAAACGTCCTTATGGAAGAAAAAAGTAAATTTGAAAAAGCTTTAGTTTTAGGGGTGAAAGAAATTGAAAAATATGATTCTATTTCCGCAAAAGACGCTTTTTATATTTATGAGACTTTTGGGCTTCCTTGGGAATTATTAAAAGAATTAGTTCCGGAAAAAGTTAAAAATCTTGATCAAAATGCTTATGACGAAGAATTTAAAAAACATCAGGAAATTTCCCGGGCTGGCTTGGAAAAGAAATTCGGCGGGCACGGTTTGATTTTGGATACCGGAGAATTAAAAGCGGCAAATCAAGAAGAATTGGAAAAAGTGACCCGGCTCCATACTGCCACGCATTTAATGCAGGAAGCGCTGAGAAGGGTGCTTGGTCCGGAAGTGCACCAAATGGGCTCGGATATTACTGTAGAGCGAACTAGATTTGATTTTTCTTTTTCGCGCAAATTAACCGATGAAGAAGTTAAAAAAATTGAAGATTTAGTTAATGGCGCCGTTCAAGAAGATTTGCCGATGACTTTTGTCTTGATGCCTTTAGATGAAGCGAAAAAAAGTGGAGCGCTTTATTCGGCAAAAGAAAAATATCCGGAAATTGTGAAAGTTTATTATGCAGGCCATGATTTAAAAACTGCTTTCAGCAAGGAGCTTTGTGGAGGCCCGCATGTTAGTAATACTTTAAAAGTAGGGAAATTTAAAATTTCTAAGCAGGAAGCAGTGGCAGCCGGAGTGAGGAGGATTAGGGGAGTTGTGGCATAGGTTTTTAGATTATTAAAAAATGGCATTAAATTAACCGCGCAAGCGGTTTTTATTTGACTGTAATGTTAAAAATTTGTAGTCTAATTAAAGTTACTTGGCATATTAATAAGGCGTTGAATGAATCTATCAGAGTTAAGCTTTGTACAGAAAGTTCTATTGCCGTTTAAAAAGCCGACAATTTTTATAGATGAATTAGCTAAAAAAGATTTAGCAAGTTATAGAATTACGCCCAAAGAAGTATTAGAAGGCGTAAATGCAATTTATAAAGAAAATGGAATCAACTTCGCTTATTTATTAAATGATTTAGAAATAAGAGAGTGGCGATATAGGGATTCTTGGTGGGATAAATTCAGATTTTTGATGGTGCGCTTAAAAGATTCTGGTATTTGTGGCGTATTCATCAAGGATTTTTTGTTAAACAAATTAGGAAATATACATAAGACCAATTTGAGTTTAGGCGTAGTGGTTATAGGATTCAGCGGTTGCGTAAATTATGGTTCGGGTCAGGCTTATTTAGGTAAATATGGAAATGGCCCCTATATAATTGGCACTAGAACAGACTTTACTAAAGAACGCTTTGAATATCTAAAAATGTTGGCTCATAATTGCGCTCATGAGCAGGGACATTTATATGGCTTATTGCACGTAGATGATAAGGAATTCATAATGCATGCTTATAGCGATTTTTGTAATACTAAATTCGATGAAATCTCAAAGAAGAAGCTCCTTTCTGTTTTGTCGGGGAAAGCTAACGGCTGAATAAGCCGTTTTTTGTTCCCCTTTTAAGCATTTTTACCAGTTATTTAGATTATGTTATGCTTAAAAGTGTTGGGATTTAATTACATAAAAGACCTATCCTACCGCTTATTTCATAAAAGCGATAGTTATTTATTGATTGAAGTATTAAATCATTACGTTCAGCTTACTGTTCTAAAAGTTGACTCAAATAGGAAGAAAATTCTGGTTGTTAAAAGCTTTTTTAAGCCGGTATCGGATTTTTCCTCAATCAGCATAGTTAAAGAGCTGAAATCTCTTCTTAAAAAGATCCGAAATCCGAAAAGCTATAAAATTATATTAAGCTTGGATTCAAAATTAGGCACTACTATCCATTCCTCTGTTTCTTTAGTCCGTCAAAATTCTAAAACGGTTATTGATGAAGCGGATATTGATAATTTAATTTCCCAAGCTATTTGGCGGTTTTTTGACCGTCAGAGATTGAAGGTCGCCCAGAAAATGGACATTGATGATGTAGATGTGCTTTTAAGCGATGTCCGGATACGCGGCATCAGATTAGACGGCCATAGGGTGGTAAACCCAATCGGTTTTAAATCAAAATCAGTAGAAATATTTTTTAGCCAAACCTTTATCGTGAGGGAGTTCATGCGCGGGCTAAGAGATCTGCTGCCGAAAGATAATTTGGTTTTAATCACTGAAACCGGCACCGCTATCAGCCATATTCTTTCTAAGATATTGGGGAAAGACCAATTTTTCTTGGCTAATCTTTTTCCGGATCAAACTTCGATTTATTTGGCATCCAGCAATCGATTGAGTCACTTGGATAATTTTGAGTGGGGGGAAAATCAGCTGACACATCTTTTGGGCAGGCATTTTCGGCTTGATTCGGAAACAGCCAAATCAGTTATTGATAATTATATCGCGGATAATGCTTCCCAGAATTTTTTAAGGCGCTTTGAGGGAATTTTAACTAAAGAATTGCAGATTTTTGTTAATGGATTGGAATCTTTGGTTGGTGAGGAGAACAAGTCATCAGATATTTATTTAAATTCATTTTTCAATTTGCCGCCAGTGGTATTTTCCAGCCGGTTCCAGAATCGGTTTCAAAAATCAATAAAACTTCTGCCGTTATCCACAAATTTAATTACCGAAAAACTTGGATATGAGGTACAATTTAAAAAGTCAGTTTCGGTAAAAAATCCATTATCTCTTTTAGCAGCATTTTTTGAAATAAATTTTCTGCCGCAAAATGATAAAATGAGCCATTTGGCGAATCGTAGGGTAAGATGGCTGGTAACATAATAAGGAGATGAATCCCGTTAGAGGCCGCGGTCGCTAGTGGGACTAAAAGAAGATAAATTTTATTAAAAAAAATTACAGTTAAATTCAAAGCACGTCTAGGTTTAATAGACCGCGACCTGCCTCTAACGGGATGAAAAAAATTACAGTCAATAAAAGCGACGAAGTAGCAATTATCGTTGAAAAAATTATTGAGGCTCAAGATAATGAGCTGATTTTAAGCGTTCCAAGATTTTCTCATTTAGGAGAATCTTTGAGCAACTTCCATCTCTTACAAAGAGAAGCAGAAGCTTTAGATAAAAAACTTTTAATTGAATCAGTGGATGATCACATTATTGAGCTGGCAGAAATGAGCGGACTTACTGCCGCGAATCCATTTTTTTCAAAAAATAAGCGCCAGTTTTCGGATATAGTCGCTCCAAAGGAAACAGGGCCTGCGTCTCGGAGAAAAAAACCTTCAATTAAAATTTTTCGAGAAGAGGGAGTGGATAAAAAAACTGAAGATGAGTTTTCTGAAATGGAGTCGGATTTAGACAGGCCGAGTTTTTTTAAGCAGAAAGTTGCTAGGCGGTTCAAATTTCCGGAAATTAAAATTCCAAAATTAGAATTGCCTGATACTAATTTTAGTAAAACTTATTTATGGTTTGGAGTTTTCGCATTGGCTGGACTAATATTTTTAATGTTTGGTTTGCAGTTTTTTGCCAGGGCAGAGGTTCATATTATCGCCCAAAAAAAGCAATGGTTATACAATGACTCTATTATTACTGAAAAATCCGCGGTTTTAGATCAGGCAAGAATGACTATTCCCAATCAGATTTTTTCGCAAAAGCAAAATGTCCAGTTAAAATCCCCGGCTTCTGGAAAACGGCAGGTGGAAAAGAAAGCGACTGGTATGATCACCGTTTATAACAGCTATAGCTCCGATCCCCAGCCGTTAGTTGAACAAACTAGATTTTTATCTCCGGAAGGAAAATTATTCAGACTAACTAAAAAAATCATTGTCCCGGCGGCAAAAATTGTTGAAGGCAAAATTGTCCCCTCTAGCATTGATACGGAAGTAGTGGCGGATGGAGCCGGCCCAGATTATAATATTGGTCCGGTAAAATTATTTAATATTCCGGGTTTTAAAGGAACTCCAAAATATCAAGCTTTTTATGGAGAATCTAAAAATAATATGGCAGGGGGTTTTATAGGAGAAGTGGCTTATCCTACGGCAGATGATATTAAAAATGCCAAAACTAAATCACGGGAAACTTTGGAAGCTGGCCTGAATAATGCAATTTTTTCTCAAATTCCGAAAGAATTTAAAATTTTGGAAGGCGCCAAGCGCTTTAGCGTTCTTAGCCAAAAAGTTGATGAAGAGGCGGACGGTTCCGGAGTTTTCGGAATTTTTTCAGAATCAGAATTGACAGTTATTGCTTTTAAAGAGGAAGATTTAAAAAATCTTTTAGTGCAAAGAGCAAAAAAGGATAACGGGGAAGATTTTCAAGTTAAAAGTTTTAAATTAGAATATGGCTTGGCTAGGGCAGATTTTGACAAAGGAAGATTATCTTTTCCCGCAACTTATAGCGCGGTATTGGCCAAAATAATTAATATGGAAACATTAAAATCAGATATAATGGGTAAAACTGAATTTGAATTGAAGTCTAAAATCTTTTCTTTGCCTGGGCTTGAAAGCGCAACAATCTCTCTATGGCCATTTTGGGTAAAGAAAGTGCCAGAATCCGCGGATAAAATTACCATTACAGTAGATTAAGATTGATTTTCTGTGGGTGTTGACTTTTAAAGTCCTTTAGTGCTAAAATTACAAAATCTATTATTTCGTGGATAACCCTATTAAATCTTCAAAAGAAGTCATTAAAGTTGAGGGAGTTGTGGAAGAGGCGCTACCCGGGGCCTCTTTTCGTGTAAAAACCAGAGACGGTAAAGAGGTATTGGCGCATCTTGCTGGAAAAATGCGGATGTATCACATTAAAATTTTGCCAGGCGACAGGGTGGCGATGGAAATGACTCCTTATGATGATAAACGGGGCAGAATTACTAGAAGAATGTAAATTTATGAATCCCGTTAGAAAATTAATAAATATGTTTATACATAGCAATAATTTTATAGAGCAATATCGGAAGTCTTTAGTCGGCAAGACGTTTAATTTAATTTTCTAAACGGGATGAAAGTAAGATCATCAGTAAAAAAAATTTGTAAAGATTGCAAAGTAGTAAGAAGGAGCAATCGAGTTTTTATAGTTTGTAAAATTAAAAAACACAAGCAAAGGCAAGGTTAATTTTAAATATATTGAATTTTTATGCGTATAGCCGGTATTAGTATCCCAGATAATAAAAAAATAGTAATTTCTTTAAGCTATGTTTATGGAGTTGGCCGTCCTTTGGCCCGCAAAATTTTAGATGCTACTAATATTGATTTAAATAAAAAGGCAAAAGATTTATCTCAAGATGAAGTCAGCAAAATAAAAGAATTTATGGAAAAAAATTATAAAATTGAGGGCGAATTGCGCCAGGTAATCAAGCAAAATATAAATTTATTAAAAGATTTACAAGCTTATAGGGGAATCAGGCACATGAGGCGTTTGCCGGTTCGAGGCCAGAGAACTAAAACTAACTCCCGCACAGTCCGGGGTAATGTTCGTAAGACTGCTGGAAGCGGTAAGAGAAAAGTTGAGCTTAAATAAAAATAGACTATTATGGGCAAGAAAAAAGTATCACAACAAACTCCAGAGGAAGCTTTGAAAGAAAAAGAAGCTCTGGAATCAAAGATGGCTAAGGCGGCCAAGAGTTCCAGTAAGCGCCTTGATAAGGGCAATGTTTATATTTCCGCTTCTTATAATAATACTTTGATTACCGTTACTGATGAGCGCGGAAATACGGTAGCTTGGGCATCGGCTGGTTCGCTTGGATTTTCCGGCCCCAAAAAGGCCACTCCTTTTGCCGCTTCAAAAGTTGTTTCCGCAATCGCGGAAAAATTAAAAAAGACCGGACTCTCTAACTTGGATGTTTTTATAAGCGGAGTGGGCAGCGGCCGGGATTCGGCAATTCGATCTTTTGCAAATCAGGGTTTTAATATTAGTTCGATTAAAGATGTAACGCCTATACCCCATAATGGTCCAAGGCCTAAAAAAGTTCGTAGGGTCTAGCGACCCGAAGAACCGAGCACATAAAAAAACTTTATGTGCTCGGTGTTCTATGGAATAAATTATTTATATAATAACCACATGTTTAATACCAAAGAAAAAAGAGAAAGGACTTTAGGCGTTAAGCTTTTTTTAAAGCCGCATCGTTGTAATTCTCCAAAATGCGTTATGACCCGCAAGCCTTATCGTCCAGGGCTTCATGGGCAATCTCGCCATACTTCTTCAGAATTGGGGCAGCAATTGAATGAAAAACAAAAAATTAAATATTCATATGGCTTGCGGGAAGCGCAGATGAGGAGAGTGTTTGACGCGGCCGCAAAAAATCCAGGAGTTACAGGAGATTTGATCATGCAATTATTAGAACGGCGCTTGGATAATATTGTTTTTCGGTTAGGTTTAGCTCCTTCTCGTTCCGTTGGCAGGCATTTAGTCAGCCATGGACATATTACAACCAATGGACGAAAAACAACCATTTCTTCTTTTCTAGTTAAAGTTGGGGATAAAATTGCTATTCGCCCGCAATCTAAAGACGCTGCTTTATTTAAAGATCTGGCGGAAAGAGTTAAAAATTATGAACCGCCAATTTGGTTAAAATTTGATAAGGACAAATTAGCTGGTGAAATGTTAGCCTTACCAAAAGATTTAGAAGTTCCATTTGACGTTAATATGGTCGTCGATTACTATTCAAGGAAATAAAATTAAAAATATAATTAAAATAAAATGCAATTTACATATTTAAGCGAATCAGTCACTATTAAAAAAGTTTCCGAAACTAATACTGAAGGAGTTTTTGAAATTGAAGGCCTTTATAGCGGTTACGGCATAACCGTTGGCAGCGCGCTTCGCCGAGTGCTTTTCTCTTCTTTGCCCGGCGCCGCGGTAACCCAATTTAAAATTAAAGGAGTGCAGCATGAGTTTTCTACTGTATCAAAAATTTCGGAGGATGTAGTGGAAATAGGCTTAAATTTAAAAAAGGTTCGTTTTCGAGTTCATACCAACGAACCACAAACCCTTTATTTAAAAGTAAAAGGAGAAAAAATAGTAACTGCCGCGGATATCGAAACCAATTCTGATGTGGAAGTGATTACTCCCGATGTTCAAATCGCTACTTTAACGGACAAATCGGCAGAATTGAATATAGAACTTACGGTAGAGCGCGGATTAGGTTTTGTGCCGGTGGAAGCCAGAAAATCAGAAAAATTGCCTATTGGGACAGTTGCCATTGATGCGGCCTTTTCCCCAGTAGTTAAAGCTAACTTTTCAGTTGAAAATATGCGAGTTGGCGATCGAACCGACTATAATCGCTTAATTATTTCCGTTACTACCGATGGCAGTATTATGCCTTCTGCCGCGCTTCATAAAGCTAGTAATATTTTAAAAGATCATTTTGATAAAGCTTCCCAGATTGAAGTAAAAGAAGCGGAAAAAGTTATGCCAGAAGAATTTGAATCTAAATCCAAGAAAGCCCCTAAAAAGAAAACTGCGAAGAAATCAAAAAAATAAATATGCCAAGAAAATTTCACAGAGTTCGGGGTAAAAGAAAAGCTTTTATTAGAATTCTCGAAAATAATTTAATAATGAAAGGAAGAATTGAAACTACGGAAGCAAGAGCAAAAGAACTGCGTCCGTTAGTTGAAAAATTGGTTACTTTGGCGAAAAAACAAAATTTGGCCAGTTTAAGGCTTTTATTATCAAGATTGTCTAAAATATCAGCTAGTAAGCTTTATTATGAAGTTGCCCCTAAGTATCAAGATCGCGCGGGCGGATATCTTAGGATTTTAAAAACTGCCGAGAGGCGCAAAAGAGACGGCGTGTTAAAAGCAATTATAGAATTTGTATAATAATAATGAACATGGTCCCGTTAGAAAATTAATAAATATGTTTAAACTAAACCAAAATTTTATAGTGCAATACAGGAAGTTTTCAGTCGGCAAGACGCTTAATTTAATTTTCTAAACGGGATGGAATATACTATTGACGCAAAAAATAAAAAATTAGGCCGAATCGCTTCTGAAGTAGCGATTATTTTGCAGGGCAAAAAAAGCCCTTATTATGAACCCAGATTGGCCGGGGGAGATACAGTGACGGTTTTAAATATTAAGAATTTGGCTTTTACTGGAAATAAATTAGAAGATAAGCAATATCACAGGCATACAGGATATATGGGGCATTTGAAATCTTTAAATTTAAAAACTGCCTTTGAAAGAGATCCGGCTAAAGTTTTAAAAATGGCTGTCCGGAGGATGCTTCCTAAAAATTTTTTGGCCGCGAAAAGAATGAAGCGCTTGGTGATTAAAGATTAAAAAAATCTTTTATATTTATGGTCCCATTAGAAAATTAACAAATATGTTTAATCTCATCCAAAATTTTATAGAGCATTATCGGAAACCTTCAGTCGGCAAGGCGTTTAATTTAATTTTCTAAACGGGATGGTAAAAAAACTTGTAAAAACAAAAGAAGTTAAAAAAGAAAAAAAACCAGTTGTTCGTGCAGTTAAAACTGAAGTAGTTGTAAAAACTGATGTTGTAAAAGAATCGGATTCAAAAACCAACCGTTATTTTGAAGCAAGGGGCGGCAGGAAAACCGCAGTTGCAAGAGTGCGTCTTTTTACCAAGCTTACGGGAATTATAGTTAACGATAAGGATTATAAAGAATATTTTAAGGATTTGCGTTTGCAAAAAGAAGTATTGAAGCCCTTGGAACTAATGGGTGTTTTAGATAAATTAGGTATTCGGATTAAAGTTTATGGCGGAGGAATAACCGGACAGGCGGGGGCAGTGCGTCATGGCATATCAAGAGCATTGACTCTTTTTAATGCTGATTTTCGGAAAAAATTAAGGAAGTCCGGATTGTTGACTCGAGACTCTAGGATGGTAGAAAGAAAGAAATATGGCCTTAAAAAAGCCCGCAGAGCTCCGCAGTGGGCTAAACGCTAAAGCGTCGTCCAAACAAAAAACTAGACATTCGTCTCGTTTTTTGTTTCAGGGCAAAGCGTTAGAGAAATATTATGCACTGGATTACTAATAAAAAATTTATTCTTGGAATATTATTTTCTTTGATTTTTTTGCAGATTTTATGGAATAACGGGATTTCAGAACAAGCTAGCTGGCATTGGTTTGATAATGTTATGCATTTTTTAGGCGGGGCAGTGACTGCTCAAATTTTTTTGAGTTTTTTAGAAAATCGCAGAAAATTTATTGATTTTTCTTTATCAAATAATTTAGTGAATATCTTAGTCGCCATTTCTTTTGTAGCGTTAATTGGTGTTTTATGGGAATTTTATGAATATTTAAATGGATATATATTTTTGCAATTACTTGCTAATGCCCCTATAGCAATGGAATTAAGCGATACTTTATTAGATTTGTTTTCCGATCTTTTGGGCGGAGCTGCGGTTGCCATTATGTATTTTTCTGTTTTTAAAATGAAGCCACTCCACGGACTAAAGTCCGTGGTTTCGGGCTTCAACCGAGCACATAAATAAATTATGTGCTCGGTTTATTGTTTGTAACCAAATTCATCCCCAAGCTAAGGCTTGGGGTTTTCTTTGGACAAACAATAACTTTGTTTTTGACATTGTCTGGAAAATTAGATTAAAATAAATATCATGTTTGTAAGAAAAATAGGAATTGATTTAGGCACCGCGAATACTATTGTTTTTGTTCCTGGCAAGGGTTTCATTATTAATGAGCCTACTATTGTCGCCTTGAGTTTGCCGGATAACGGCGTTTTAGCTGTTGGCAGAGAAGCTAAAGATATGGTTGGCCGCACTCCAGGTGATATCGTCGCTTACCGCCCTTTAAAGGACGGTGTTATCGCTGATTATTACATTACTAAGGCAATGCTGAAATATTTTATTACCAAAGCTACGGGCCCCTTCAATTTAATTAGGCCTGATGTGGTAATTTCCGCTCCTGCCGGCATTACACCTACGGAAAGAAGGGCAATTATGAATGCCGCCAAAGAAGCTGGCGCAAAAGAAGCTTACATCGTTAAAGAGCCTTTACTTGCGGCGTTGGGTGCCGGCATCCCGATTAATAATCACTCTGGTAATATGATTATTAATATTGGAGGAGGAACTTCTGAGGTTGCGGTAATTTCACTTGGTGGAATAGTATCTTGGTCTAGTTTGCGCGTTGCAGGAAATAAATTTGACCAGGCAATAATGGACTATATTAAAAAGAAATACGCGCTTCATATCGGAGAGCAGACCGCGGAACTTATTAAAGTTGAAATCGGATCCGCTCTTCCATCCAAAGAAAGATTGGAAATGCAGATTCGCGGGCGGGATATGGTTTCTGGACTGCCGAAAGATGTGATGGTGAATTCCAATGAAATTGCTGAAGCGCTCAATCCGCATCTTATTGATATCGCCGGAGCGGTGAAAAATGTTTTTAATGAGACGCCACCGGAGCTGGTTGCTGATGTGATGGAAAAGGGGATTATTGTTTCTGGCGGCGGAGCCCAGCTTAGATATATTGATGAATTTTTCAAACACATGACTGGAGTAGAAACTTATATAGCTGAAGAGCCGATTTTTTGCGTTGCCAAAGGAGCAGGCATAATTTTGAGCCATTTGGATGTTTATAAGAGGACTCTTTT
>JAUSKT010000005.1 GCA_030646915.1 bacterium | reverse complement strand
AGGCATGATTAAAAAATTGGAGATTTTAAATAAAGAATTAAAAGAAAGGGGAAAACTGGAAATCGGCATGCGGATTGGAATTTATACCGGGCCGGCACTTGCCGGAAATATTGGTTCGGATTTAAGACTAAATTATACGGTAATAGGAGACACAGTAAACGTCGCCTCCCGATTAGAAGGCACTAATAAAGAATATGATACCAAAATTATTATCGGCGAAACAACAAAAAATAAGCTTAAAGAAAAATATAATCTTAAAAAATTAGGGTCAGTTACCGTAAAAGGCAGAACAGAACCGCTGAATATCTACACAGTTATTTTCTAAGCGCGTTTTTAAGGATTTTTTTGCGAAGGCGGAGGGATTGCGGGGTGACTTCAAGAAGTTCATCATCGCCAAGATATTCCAGGCATTGTTCCAAAGACATCTGGCGCGGAGGAATTAAATCGTCAGTGACAGCGTCGGTTTTTGCGCGGAAGTTTGTAAGCTGTTTTTGTTTGCAGACATTCATTGTTAAGTCTTCGGCCTTGGCATTTTGCCCAACTACCTGTCCTTCATATACTTTTATAGCCGGGCCGATAAACATTTCCCCCCGTTCTTGGGACATTAATAAAGCATAGGCAGTGGAAATTCCTGATTCGTGGGCGATTAAAGAGCCATGCGGGCTAGTTTGGATATTTTCCCATTTTGGGAAATATCCGGCAAAAAGCGTATTGATAATTCCATTTCCCTTAGTTTCAATTAAAAATTCGTTTCGGAATCCGATCAGCCCGCGGGTGGGGATGAAAAAATGGAAAAAAGCAATGCCATTTTCAACATTCATATTTTTCATTTCGCCTTTGCGCTGGCTCATTTTTTCAATGACGATTCCAGAATATTTTTCTGGGGTTTCAAGCCAGGCATCTTCTGCCGGCTCTAAAGTTCTGCCATTTTCTTCTTTCATGATAACTTCCGGTTTGGAAACCTGGAGTTCATAGCCTTCACGCCTCATAGTTTCAATTAAAATTGCCAAATGCAATTCGCCCCGTCCGCTGACAATAAATTCATCCGGAGATTTTCCGTCTTCCACGCGGAGCGCCACATCATTATCCAATTCTTTTTCCAATCGTTCTTTTAAATTTCTGGAAGTGCAGTATTGACCCTCTTGGCCGGCAAAAGGGGAATTATTGACGCTGAAAATCATTTTTACTGTCGGCTTTTCAATATTAATCGGCGGAAGCGGCATCGGATTATTCGGATCAGAAATAGTATCGCCAATATTTATATTTTCAATGCCGGCAATCGCCACAATATCTCCGGCAATAGCTTCTTTTACATCTACTCGGGTTAAACCGCTGAAAGTCAATAAGCTGGTTAATTTGGCAATTGTAGTTTTTCCCTCTCTTGAAATATGAGAAATATTTTGTCCCGCCCTGACCGTTCCTTGGTAGATTCTTCCAATTCCAATTCTGCCCTTATAATTATCATAAGAAATAGAAGTGATCATTATTTGAAGCGTTCCATCGGCATTGGCTTTCGGTTCCGGAACATATTTTAAAACGGTTTCAAAAACCGGCTTAAGGTCAGTCATTTTTTCCAGTTCCGGCGAAAGTCCGGCCTTGCCGAGTTTTGATGCGGCATAAACAATAGGGAAGTTTAATTGCTCATTATTCGCGCCTAGTTCAATAAAAAGTTCAATGACTTTATCAAGCGCGTAATTCACCCGCGCGTTTGGTTTATCAATTTTATTTATAACTACAACAATCTTGAGCCCCATAGCCAAAGCTTTTTTTAAAACAAACCGAGTTTGGGGCATTGGCCCTTCTTGGGCATCTATTAATAGAAGAGCGCCATCAGCCATATTTAATACCCGTTCCACTTCACCACCGAAATCCGCGTGGCCAGGAGTGTCAATAATATTTATTTTAAAGCCACCCTCCCTTAGTGAAGCTCCTGCGGGCAAGTAAATCGCAGAGGCGTTTTTTGAGAAAATCGTAATACCACGCTCCCGTTCAAGCTCGTTAAAATCCATTATTTGTTCTTGGTCGCCAACCCTGCCCAAATCCGTGTCAGATTGTTTAAGCAAATTATCCACTAGAGTGGATTTTCCGTGGTCAACGTGGGCGATTATAGCGATGTTTCGTATATTCATCCCGTTTAGAAAATTAAAACTAACGTCTTGCCGACTGAAGACTTCCGATACTGCTCTATAAAATTTTGGTTTAAAATAAACATATTTATTAATTTTCTAACGGGATTCATGCACGAGTTTAAATTATAGCAATAATTTTTATTTTTTGCAAAAAATTAGGGCGCATTGGATTTCTCCTTTGCGCCCTTTTTGACTAGAGCCCGCGTATGGATTTCTCCGAATACACGGCCTCCGTCCAGTCGTCCATGGTGATGCCGTGCTCCGGATCCCAGAAACCCTCGGGGATTCCTTTCCCCAAAGCTTCCCAAGTCACGAGTATATCGTCATCACTCATGGATCCGAGTTTTCTGCCGATGATTTCTCGGTTTCCCATTTGTGCCTCCTCTGCGCTCTTATACTAGAGGTTATTTCTTTAATCCTTCAATGATATCTCCGTCATACTCCGGTAATAGTTGTTGAGCAGAAGCTGACTTGATGAGTAGGCGAGTATTGCGACGTCGCCACTTTCTATAACCTTTCCCAGCGTGATCGATGTCCATCGGATGGTAGTGCCCTTCTTTTCCGGCTGCGATCAGAATCGCCCTGTTTATTTCTTTGATAAGGCGTTGCCTCTTCTTACATCCGATTTTGGATTTCTTTTTACTCGACATCGCGCCAGCATGAGTACAGGCGAATATCCTTTTTCGAGTCATTTTTCCCTCTTTTTGAAGAACAATTTCGCTATTTCAGCGATAATTACAAGATAGCATAAAAAATATAATTTGTCAAATAAAAAGAAAACCCCGTAAGAGGTTTTTAATTATTGGAATTAGAGTTTTGTTCTACAAAAGCAAGGGCCTGGCGGGCTAACATAACCACTTCTGGATTGCTGGAAGAAAACGGGTTGTATTTTGTAAAATCGATTTTGGCATAAATACGGGTGCAATCTTCATGAAAGCCTCGGAATTTAGCCTCAATAAATATACAGAAATATCCTTCCCAGGCTTGCTCTTGGGTCATTTTGTTTGCATATAGCAGATAATCAAATTCTTTTTCATAATGGCGAATCGCATCCATGGCTTGTTCTGGCGTAAGATCGGCGTACTCGGAATTTTCCATCTTGATAGTTTCAAGATTTTTAGATTACTACTATCAGCTTATATTAATTATTTTAAATTTTCAATTATCGCCACTTCTAAAGGCACAATCGCAAAAGGGGAATAGCGCATTTCGCTGTAAGCGCGGATCAAGGATTTTAAGATTGCAATATGCTTATCTTCTTTTAAGAGCGTAGAATGAGATTTTAAATGTTCCAGTTCGTCTTTAGTCAGTTCTTTTTTGTATATTTCTTCAATTTTAGGATCCATTTTTAAAGTCAGCGCCCGCCTTAAATAATGGATCAAATCTTTATTAAGCTGAATTAAATTATATCCATCCTGGTCAATTTCGTTTAAATAATTAAGTGATTCTTCAAGATTTCCTTTAAGCAGATATTCTGCAAGTTTGGCGGTTTTTTTGTAGCCTATTTTTCCGGCAATTCGTTCAACATCTTTTAATTCCACGCTTTGGTCTAGCGAAGTAATTTGGTCTAAAAGCGATTCCGCATCCCGTAAACTACCCTCTGCAAGCGCGGCAATAAGTTCTAAAGCTTCATCGCTTACTTTTAATTTCTCGCTTTTAACTATTGAATTAAGCTTCTTTATAATTTCCGTAAGGGCTAATTTTCTAAAATGAAATCTTTGGGTTCTAGAAGAAATAGTTGCCGGAACCTTTTCGTATTCAGTAGTGGCTAAAATAAAGATTGCATGAGCGGGCGGTTCTTCCAGCGTTTTAAGCAATGCGTTAAATGCCGCTTTAGAAAGCATATGTACTTCATCAATAATAAATACTTTATATTTAAAAGAAGTTGGGGAAAGGCGGACACCTTCCTGAAGATTACGGATTTCATCCACGCCCGTATTAGTTGCAGCATCAATTTCAATCACATCAAGCCCGTGGCCGGAATCAATCGCTTTGCAGGCACTGCAATCGTTGCATGGCTCTCCTTGTTCTTTAAATTTTTTGTCATTTTGTCTTTTTTCACAATTAACTAGTTTGGCAATAAGCCGTGCAGTAGTAGTTTTTCCGGATCCGCGCGGGCCAAAAAAAAGATAGGCATGGGAAAATTTATCCTGCCGAGCGGCATTTTTTAAAATTTCAACAATATGTTCCTGCCCTAAAAGTTCACCTAAATTTTTTGGCCGATATTTTCGGTAGATAGCTAACATATATAGATTATACTTTAAAAATTTAAAATAAAAAAAGCCCGCATCTTCCGATGCGGGTTGCTATGGGATACGGACTGGGTTTTGGGAAATAGTTGGCTGTGATGCTAGTGGACGGAGTAGGAGTTGAACCTACAACCGTCCGCCTATCAAGCGGTTGCTCTGCCAATTGAGCTATCCGTCCACAAGCACCACAGACGACAAAGTACAACTTTATATAGTATATCAAATCAAATTAATTTGCCAAACTTAGCTTTTCTCTCCCCAATTTTCCTTGAAATTAAGCCAGTTTTAGCTTAAAATTAACAAATGAGTCCCGTTAGAAAATTAATAACTATGTTTACCTTAAATAAAAATTTCCCAGAGCAATATCGGAAGTCTTCAGTCGGCAAGACGCTTAATTTAATTTTCTAAACGGGATGAGAAGGGCAGTCCAATTACTAATTTTTCTTTTGGCAGGCGGCGGCCTATTTTTATTTGCCAATACTAAAAATGATTTTCTTTTGACTCAGCTGGCGCAAAATACATCGCCTCAAGAAGTAAAAAAAGAAAATCTAAATGGCGATATTCCTCTTCAGCGGCAATTGTTAAATCCCCCAGAAATTATAAAAGCCGTATATGCCACTGGTTGGACTGCGGGAAGCGTTAAGGGATTAAACCGGTTAATTGATCTTATTAAGAAAACTGAATTGAACGCGATTGTGATAGATATTAAGGATTATTCCGGCGAAATGAGTTATCCGACAGAAATTTCCAAGGTGGAAGAGTATGGCAAAGGAAGGGATATTAAAATCCTACGCCCAAACGCAATGATTAAAAAACTGCATGACGAAGGAATCTATGTGATTGCCCGGCAAACAGTTTTTCAGGATCCAGTGCTAGCAAAAGCTCGGCCGGATTTGGCACTAACTAGTTCTTCAACTGGCAAACAATGGCTGGATAATAAAAAAGTGATGTGGATTGATCCAGTCGGAAAAGAATCCTGGGATTATAATGTTGAAATTGCCAAAGACGCTTTTGTGCGCGGTTTTGATGAAGTGAATTTCGATTATATCCGCTTTGCCTCGGACGGAAATTTGAATGACATTAAATATCCGTTTTGGGATGAAAAAGCTTTAAAGCGGTATGTAATCCGGGATTTTTTTAAATATATGAGAAAATCATTTCCGGATAATATAATTTCCGCGGATCTTTTCGGATTGGTAACATTAAATTATGGCGATGTTGGCATAGGGCAGAATATTGATGATGCCTATCATTATTTTGATGCAATTGCGCCGATGGTTTATCCTTCACATTACAATAAGGGATTTGATGGTTATCAAAATCCGGCAGATCATCCATATGAAGTAGTCTACAGCTCTATACTTGAAGCAAATGAAAGATTAAAACACTATATAATTAACGCCGCTAATTCCACTTCTACGGAAAAATATTTGGTTAAAAATCCCCAGCTTCGACCATGGCTTCAGGATTTTGACCTTGGAGCGACTTATGACGCAGAAAAAGTCCGGGCGCAGATGAATGCTGTATACAATGCCGCAACCGGAACGCCAGTGGGCTGGATGCTTTGGGATCCAAGCAACATTTACACAAAAGCTGCGCTTTTGTCTGAATAATGAATCAAGAATTATGAATTATGAAGTTAAATTAGATAAGTTCAGTGGTCCATTAGAAAAACTACTGGAGTTGATTGAAGAAAAGCAATTGGAAATTACTTTAATTAATCTTGCCCAAGTTACGGGTGACTTTTTGGAGTATTTAAAAAATCTGGATGATAATTCCAAGCACCCGAGCATTTTAGCTGATTTTGTCGTAGTTGCCTCTAGGTTGCTTTTGATAAAATCCAAAGCGATTTTGCCATCCCTAGAACTTACAGATGAAGAAGAGATGGACATTAAAGATTTGGAAGCTCGCCTAAAGATTTATAAAGAATTTAAATTGGCAAGTGAGAACCTAAGCGGGCTTTGGCAAAAAAAACATTCTTCCTACGGGAGGGAGCTTTTCATGAATTTGCCGGTAGTTTTTTATCCGTCAAAAAATTTAACAGTTGAAAATTTAATGGAAAAAATAACTGATCTTATACAAGAATTGAAAGGCTTGATTCCAGAACAGCAAACTGTCAAAAAAATAATGATGACAGTTGAGCAAAAAGTGAAAGAATTACTAGAAAGATTTAAAGAGAATGCGGCTCATAGTTTCCAGACTCTTTCAAAAGACAAACCGAAGCTGGAAATCATTATGATTTTTTTGGCGATTTTGCATCTGATCCGGGATCGGATAATTAAAAGTGATCAGCAGGAAAAATTTTCAGACATTACTATTAGTAAAATAGAAGAGTCTCCGCTATAATATAAAACTATGGATTCTTCAGAACAATTAAAACTTAAATCAAAATTAGAAGCCCTTCTTTTTATTTACGGAGAACCGATTGAAGCTAAAAAACTCGCTAAAATCCTAAACCTGAAAGAATCAGAAGTTAAAATCGGATTGGAAATGTTGGATGCCGATTTAAAGCAAGGGGGAAGGGGACTAACTTTGTTAGAGGATAAAAATAGATTTCAACTGGTAACTAAACCGGAATTTTCTGAATTACTGGAAGAAATCACTAAACAAGAATTTACCGAGATTTTAACGCCGGCAAGTTTAGAAACTTTATCCATTATTTCTTATGCTGGGCCGATTTCTAGAGCGGACATTGAATATGTCAGGGGAGTAAATTCCAGTTTTACTGTTCGGGCGCTTTTAATGAGAGGATTAGTGGAGAGGTCAATTGATCCTAAAAGAGCCAATGCTTATTTGTATAGCACTAGTTTTGAATTATTGCGCCATTTGGGGCTTTCCAAAAATGGAGAATTGCCCGAATATGAAAGATTTAAATCATTGATTTCCAATCTCCATGAAGAATTAAAAAATAAAGACCAAAAACAGATGGAAGGCGCTATAATAGAACCAGTTACCGAACCTAATTCAAATTTAAACAATGGATAACGATAATCTAAAATTTTTATTTGTCTTTATAATGGTATCGCTTGCTTTTATCAGCAAATTAGATCGAAATAATCTTGAAAAAACTTTTGTCCAAGAAAATGCTAAGGGCATAAGCCTGACTGCTTCTGCCCGGCCGGTTTTAAGCAATAAAAATTTTTCTAATTATGCGCAACAATCAAATACATCTTTAGATATCCAGCTCCAGTCTTTATCGCCATATCGGAAAGACTGGAATTTGCCAGATCCGATATTAGAAGTAAAAGCGGCAATAGCGCAGGATTTAGATTCGGAATTAATTTTTTACCAATATAATACTTATGAACGCTGGCCATTAGCGTCGTTAACTAAATTAATGAGCGCAGTCATTACTATTGAGTCAGTCGGCTTAGATAAACAGGTTATTATTTCTCCTTCTGCGGTTGCAACAGAGGGGTTTTCTGGAAATTTAGAAGTCGGAGAAGAATATAAGGTATCCGACTTATTAAAAGCAATGCTAGTAGTTTCCAGTAATGACGCGGCTACTGCTGTGGCGGAATTTTACGGTTTGGATAATTTTTTAAATCAGATGAACGCCAAAGCTTTGGAATTAGGGATGATGCAGACTAGCTTTTCTGATCCGACCGGCCTTTCATATTTAAACCAGGGAACTATAGAAGATTTGAGCAAGTTAGTCCGTTATATTTATAAAAATCATCCGGAAATTTTCCAGATTACTGCTAATGTGAAAGTATCAATTTTTGAAGAAACGAAGAAAATTTTAAAGGAATTGACCAATATTAATAATTTTACCGCCCGTCCGGAATTCTTTGGGGGGAAATCCGGTTTTACAGACCAAGCCAAAAGCAACCTAATAACTCTTTTTAATTATCAGGGCCATAAGATTCTTTTAGTGGTCTTAGGAACCCATGATCGGTTCGGCCAGACTGATTTGTTGTATAATTGGGTAAAAAACACATTCGTATTTAATTAAAGAATAAAGTGATGGATCCCGTTAGAAAATTAATAAAATATGTTTTTATATAGCAATAATTTTATAGAGCAATATCGGAAGTCTTTAGTCGGCAAGATGATTAATTTAATTTTCTAACGGGATGGAAGTATTACAAGCAGCCAGAGTTCTTGGGCTTTCTACTATTTCTTTTTTAGTGGCATTAGCGTTGACTCCTTTAGTAGTCAGACTTCTATTTAAATTTGAATTTAACAAACAGATCCGAAGTAAGGAATTAGCGCCGGTTTTTTACGAACTTCATAAAAATAAAGAAAATACCCCGACTATGGGAGGATTGGTTATCTGGGTGACAGTTTTAGGGTTAGCGCTGATATTTTTTATTTTAGGATGGCTATTTGATGGATTTTGGAGTTATTTAAATTTTGTTGACCGAGGAGAAACTTATTTGCCGATTATAGCGATGCTGTTGGCGGCGCTTTTGGGATTGGTTGATGATTTAATGGGAGTTTTCCGAATTGGTTCCAACGGCGGAGGATTAAGAATTTCACAAAAATTAGTAGTATATAGCTTACTTGCTACTTTGGGCGGGCTTTGGTTTTATTACCGGCTGGATTGGACTACGCTTTTTGTTCCATTTATAGGCAACGTAGAAATTGGATTTTGGTACATCCCGATTTTTATGTTTATTATTATTGCCAGCGCTTTTTCCGCAAATGAAACCGATGGTTTGGACGGACTTTTAGGCGGAGTATCACTTTTTGCTTTTGGCGCCCTAACTGTAGTGGCTTATACTTTAGGGCGATATGATCTTGCTACTTTTAGCGGAGTAACCGTTGGCGCGCTTCTTGCATTTTTGTGGTTTAATGTTTATCCGGCAAGATTTTTTATGGGGGATACCGGTTCTATGGCACTAGGTATTACTTTAGGAATGATAGCAATGCTTACCAATACCACTTTATTTTTGCCATTTTTTGCTTCAATTTTAGTTGTTGAATCGCTATCAGTAATAATCCAGCTTTTTAGTAAAAAATTCCTTGGAAGAAAAATTTTTCTTTCTACTCCGATCCATCACCACTTTGAAGCCATCGGCTGGCCGGAAACTAAAGTTACCATGCGTTTTTGGATTATATCCGCAGTTTTCAGTGCGCTTGGACTAGCATTATTTTTTATCGCAAAATTCTTATAATTTAAGAACAAAAATAAAAATCACGGCCGTAAGCCGTGAAAATTTTAGTTATTGCAAGAAATAGAACGGGTGCAATATCCAGTAATGATGCCAACAACGTCAGTATTATCTGCAATCCAAGATAATCAGAAATAATATATGATATACTTAAAGAAACTTAAAGAATTATGTTCAAAATTTTAATAAAAAATATTTCTGCAAAAGAAATATTAGATTCTCGGGGAAATCCCACCTTAGAAGTTTCTCTATGGACGGAAAATTTTTGCGGAGTGGCAGCAGTACCATCTGGAGCAAGTACTGGAAAATATGAAGCCGCGGAATTGCGAGATGGCGACAAAAATAGATTTAACGGACTTGGCGTAAAAAAAGCAATTCAAAATATTGAAAAAATTATCGCGCCAAAATTGAATGGAATGTCAGTTTTTGATCAAGTCAAGATTGATAATTTGATGAAAAAAATGGATGGGACAAAAAATAAGTCCCGCCTTGGAGGAAACGCAATGCTGGGAGTAAGCCTTGCAGTTGCGCGCGCCGCGGCCGCCAGTAAAAATCAACCGCTTTACAAATATCTTGGGAATTTTTTTAATGTAAAGCCTCAAATGCCACGGCTTTATATGAATTTAATAAATGGCGGAAAGCATGCTAATAACGATTTGGCATTTCAGGAATATCATATAGTGCCGGAAACAAATGATATGGAAAAAGCTTTGGAATTCGGAACTGCTGTATTTCGGGAATTAAAAAAGGCTGTTATTAAAAAATACGGCAAACTTTCTGCCAACATTGGCGATGAAGGGGGATTGGTGCCTGATATTACGGATGCGGAAGAACCGCTTAAAATTCTATGGTCAATAGTCAAAATGTCAAATGTCAAATGTTACCTAGCTTTGGATGTCGCGGCAAACAGTTTTTATGAAAAAGGAAAATATATAATAAATAACAAAAAACTTAAGACAGAAGATTTATTAAACTTATATAAAAATTTAATTAAAAGATATCCGATGGTTTCTATTGAAGATCCGTTTCACGAGGAAGATTTTGATAATTTTGCCCGGCTGCGGGAATTCGCGGATAAATTTAAAGTAAAAATCGTTGGCGATGACCTTACTGTTACAAATCCGGAAAGAATTAAGCAAGCTATCAAAAAAGGCAGTATCAGCGGAATAATTATTAAGCCGAATCAGATCGGTACGCTCACGGAGGTAATAGAAGCGATTAAAATTTCGCAAAAAAATAATATTACCTGCATTGTCAGCCACCGAAGCGGAGAAACTAACGATGATTTTATCTCGGATTTAGCAGTTGCTTCCGGAGCTTTTGGAATTAAAGCCGGTGCCCCAATAAGAGGTGAACGGGTCGCAAAATACAACCGATTATGGGAAATAAATCGCGGGCTCAAATAGTCGCTACTATCGGGCCGGCAAGTAAAAATTACAAGACTATTTTAGAAATGGCGAAACACCAGATGGATGTTGCGCGCCTTAATTTTTCTCACGGAACTTACGCGGAACACTCAAATTATATTAAAAATATAAAATTGGCAGCCAAACAATTAAAAAAACAAATTCCAATCATCCAAGACTTGTCCGGACCGCGAACTCAAAATAAATCAGGGCATCATTTAAATGAAAAAATTAAATCGGCAATCACAGAAAAAGACATCCAAGACTTAAAATTTGGCTTAAAAAATAAAGTGGATTATGTTGCCTTGTCTTATGTTGCAAGCGGAAATGACATTAAAAATTTGCGCAAACTGATGAAAAAATTTGGCGCGCAAAAACCAATAATTGCCAAAATTGAAAGGCGGGAGGCAATTAAAAACTTAGCTTCTATTATAAAAACTGCGGATGCAATTATGATTGCAAGAGGCGATTTAGGCCTTGCTTACCCGATCGAAAAAGTCCCGGCGCTTCAAAAAATGATAATTAAAAAATGTAAAATTGCCAAAAAACCGGTTATTACCGCGACTGAAATGCTCCTTTCTATGAAAGACCGCCCCCAGCCAACTCGGGCAGAAGTAACAGATGTAACCGAAGCAATTTTAGAGGGATCAGATGCAGTAATGCTTTCTGAGGAAACTGCTATTGGAAAATATCCAGTGGAAACAGTAGCTGCGATGGAAAAAATTATCAAAGAAGCGGAAAAACACGAAAAATTTAAAATACATTCTTTATGAAAATTCCAGTCATATTGCTTATTCTTGACGGTTTTGGAATTTCTTTGGAGAAGAAAGGCAATGCCATTGCCCAGGCGAAAATTCCCAATTTAAAATCTATCAGCGAAAATTATCTCGGTGCTACCCTGCAGGCTTCCGGCATTGAAGTGGGGCTTGGATGGGGGGAAATGGGCAGTTCTGAAGTAGGGCATACGAATTTAGGAGCGGGGCTGGTATCTTACCAAAATTTGCCTAGAATAAGTTCGGAAATTAAAAATAAAAACTTTTATAAGCTTCTAATCTGGAAAAATGCGGTTGAACACGCAGAAAAAAATAACTCCGACCTCCATCTTATGGGACTCGTTTCTAATGGGGGAGTACACTCGCATATTGACCATTTATTCGCGCTTTTGGACACCATTAAAGAATTGGGTTTTACGGGGAATTTATGGGTTCATTTTTTTACTGACGGCCAGGACACTGCGCCTAAAATTGCCGTTAAATTTATTGAACCTTTAGAAAAAAAACTGGCTGAGATAAAAATAGGAAAAATTGCCACGGTTATTGGCCGATACTATTCCATGGACAAAAATCAAAGCTGGGACCGAACGGAAAAGGCTTACAAATGCCTGACTGAAGGCGTAGGACAAAAATTTAAAACTCCAGAAGAAGCAGTGGAGGCTGGCTATAAAAATGGATTGCGCGATGAAACTTTGGAGCCTGCGGTAATTGAAAATGCTGGTTTAATAAAAAATAATGACGCGGTAATATTTTTTAATTTTAGGGCAGATAGGGCACGGCAAATCGGGCGGGCATTTACCTCTGATGATTTTAAAGGTTTTCAAAGAAAAAAACTTAATAATTTGTTTTTTGCTACCCTTACCGATTATGGATTAAATACGCCGGTAGAAATTGCTTTTCAGCCTGAATACATCACTAATCCGCTTGCCAAAGTGATTTCTGATGCCGGAAAAACTCAATTTCATATCGCAGAAACTGAAAAATATGCCCATGTAACTTATTTTTTCAATGGCGGAACAGAAAAAGAATTTAAAGGCGAAGATAGGGAAATAATACCTTCTAAAAAAGTAAAAAGTTATGAAGAAACTCCGGAAATGAGCGCTAAAGAAATTACTAATCGGGCGATTAAAGAAATTGAAGGAGGAAGATATGACTTTTTAGTTGTAAATTTGGCAAATGGCGATATGGTCGGGCATACGGGAAATTTAAAAGCTGGAATTCAAGCGATAGAAACCCTTGATGTTTGCGTAGGCAAAATTATGGAATCTGTTTTAAAAGCTGGCGGAACACTTTTAATTACCGGGGATCATGGCAATGTAGAAGAAATGATAAATCTGGAAACCAACGAAATTGATAAAGAGCATTCTACTAATCCCGTTCCGCTTTGGATCGTCGGAGAAAAATACAAATTAAAAGGCAAGCCCGAACCAAAAACTTCTTTAATGGCAGAAGGGCTTTTAGGCGATGTTGCGCCGACAATTTTAGAAATTATGGATTTGCCGAAACCGAAGGAAATGACTGGAAATAGTTTGCTAAATATAATCACTAACTGCTCGTTGCCTTAAATATTGTGATATAATTTTATAAAAAGATGATTACTTTTAAATTAAAAAGTATAGCCTATTTAACAATAGCAATTTTACTTCTGTCTGTTTTGGCGGTTTTTGCGCAGGCTGGGGAGCCGACAGTTAAATGGGAAATCGGGAAAAGCAAGAATATAGTTTATAAATGGAGCGGGCATGAAATAGGGGATATTTTGAATATTTCTTTAAGTTGGGCTGATTCAGAAATTCCTGTTCCAGAAGAAATTAAAGATGGAATTACCCTGAAAGAATTTACCCTTGTTTCACCATCTGGTTCGGAAAAGGAAAAATTTGAATTGCCGGAAACTATTATTTCAGGACTTTATAAAATTAAAATAGAAAGCCGGAATGCTACTGGCACGATTGCTTCGGTTTTAAGCAAAAAAACTTTTGAGGTAGTGAAAAAAGAAAAAGCAAAAGCAAAAGAACCAAAACCCGGAGAAACTAAAATAGAACAATTAAATGAGGAAGTTTTGGATTTGATTAAAGAGGTTTACGATAAGCCGATTCTTGGAGTTTTTGGCGATTACAAATTAAAAAATACTCCGGAAGCGGCTGCAAAAGAAGAAAAATTAAAAACAGTCTTAAAAGAACGGAAAAAAGAATTGATTAATTTAATAGAAACCGATCCCAAGCAAGCGTTGGAAGTGGCTGTTTTAGCCAATCTTCGGGAAAAATTGCCGAAAAATATCAAAAATGACGTGGAAAGCCCACTAAATACCACAGGAACACTAGAAATCATCATTGGGGATAATTTCACTAATACTTCAAAGTCCACAGTAGACTATTATTTATCTAGCGATGAGTCTAAGTCGATGGTTCAAAAATCAACCTTCCAAAACTATTTAGCTGATTTGATGGATACTTTTCAAGGTAACACCGATAATATAACCCAATCCAGCCACACAAAATTATATTTTGCCTCTGAGATTCCCTTAGCTTTTTCCGGCAGTAAAGTTGCTGTTACTGGCATTAAACTTAATCCGGCAGCAGTGGCAAGTCAGGTAATAAAAGAACAAGCTACAACACATACTACGGGCAATAAAAAGGCATTAGTAATTTTTTTGACGGATTTTCGACATAAAAAGAAATGGCAACAATTTGAACCAAAGGAATTTACCGATAAGTTTATTAATCCGATTTTAAAAAGTTATTTTTTAAAGACATCTCACAATAAGATTAGTTTTGAGACTGATGTAGCGGGGTGGTTTAATGTTCAAACGTCTTGTGATCTTCCTGCGCTTTATACCCAGTCAGGAGTAGAGGGTATGATTATAAATCCTTCTCTTGTTAATGGCATAAGACTTGCAGAGGATAGCGTTGATATGGCTAACTATACTAATTTAATTTTCATTTATACAGTTGATAAAGCCTGTGACTATAACGGGTCTGGATCTATAGGCGATATCGGAGTTCCTACTAAAAACGGATTAAAAGATTTGGGTTTAATTTGGCTGCCATTTGATATTAATACGGCCAACCCCTCGCTAGATGAGTATAAAAATCGCAAGGCAAGCACCTTAATTCATGAAATTGGACATAATTTAGGTCTCCCGCATGCCAATAGTTTATTTAACTGCGCTGATAGTAATAGTTATGGTTCTTGCGATAGAAATGAATATGGAGATGCTTATGATGTAATGGGAAAATCTGTATCAAAAGGCCTTTATAATGGCATTTACAAAAAACAATTAGGATGGCTTACGAACCAAAATATTATGGAGGTTTCTAAAAGCGGGACTTATTCGGTGGCTCCGATTGAATTAGAAAGCAATTCGCCACAGATATTGACGATTCCCAGAAAGAAACGGACTATTGGTGAGCAATATTGGGCTATTGAGTATCAGGAAAATTCTAATGGCGCGATGATTAGATTAGTAGAAAGCTCAAAGTCTGTGTTTATGAATCCATCAGTATTTCATTTAGCCACGCCAGTTGACACAACTTATTTATTTGAAGAACGGAAACCAACTCTCCTGCTAGGACAAATTTTTAAAGACCCGTCGGAAGAGATTAGTATTCAAGTGCTTAATGTAGAGCCTCAAAAATTAACAGTGGAAATTACCTTTGGCGCCCAAAAAGAGAAGCCAGCAATAGAAATTATAGATTTACCCCAAAACAATATTTTGGCTTTGGGCCAGAATTATAAAGTAACTGTTTCTCCAAATTTCCCGATCAGCAACGATATATTAATTTATCTGGCAGATGCTAATAATAAAAAAACTTTAATTAAAGAGCTTAAAATATCTAAACCATATTCCAAGGCTTTTAATTTTGAAACCAGCGTAGCTATTCCCGAAACTCTTATCCAGGGCCTTCATAAGCTCTTAACCGAATCAAAAAAAGATAATAAAGACCTCATAACGACACAGACAGTTACGGTAGTAAAACCCAGATTAGTAGTTTTAGAACCGTCTGGCAATGCAAAACTTACAGAGGGTGCTAAACAATTAATTGCTTGGGGGCAGGAAAATTTAACCGAAGGAGCCAGCATTAACATTAAATTATTAAAACAATCTCCTGCGGGTAAGTGGAAATTAAGTAAATCAAACTATGGCGATGAAACTTATCACAAGGTGATTCAGGGGGTGATTAATCAAAAAACTCTTGATGATATGGATACTTGTGATAAAAAAGCAAGCGATTATAATCCTATAATTCTGCCACATGGTTTCGGAAATTCGGTTAATCAGGAAGCAGCCAAAAAAAGCGGGCAATGGAAAGAGGGTAGCAGCTCCTATGAATGTCCGACAATTAGTAATAAGATCAAAACATCGTGCACTGATGTGTGGGGGCTTGTGCCAATAATAAACTCCGCTGGGAACAATTTTGGTTTTGACTATGAGCTTTATCGGAGTTACAGTATTTCTTATAAATCAAAAGAATATGAGGCGTTTGGGATTTATTCCGATATCGGTAACGATATAAAATCTTTAGGTAGCTTTAAAATTAGCGGCGGGTTAGGATGGGATGAAGCTTCAGAACAAGTCAGCTATACCGTAAAAAACTTTTTAATGCGGGGTAGCGATGCTAGCTATGGTTATAACTCAACGCACACAGGATATTGGTATAACAAAAGAGATATTACTTGTGAATACGAACCAGCTGAATTTAGTAAACAAACTGAAGCGGTAAGCACTATTTTTAGCGGAGTTCCGGTAAAAGATGAATTAATAAAAGATGAATTAAATTGGATTATCCCGAAATTGTCCCCTGAAAATAAATATTTAATTGAAATTAGCTGTACTGCTGACCCAGAGGGAAAGTGGTGCGAAAAAAGCGTAAGCCAGCCCTTTTATATTGACAAATAATTAGTTTTATGCTAACCTATTTTTAGTACTAAGGTTGGTAGAAAATCGATCCAAGGAGGAAGTGATGACCAGAATGAAAGTATTTTTAGCTCTGGGGGTAGCCTTATTGGCTATTTCCGATGTGAAGGCGGGGGGGGGCGTTCTGGAAACCCTAGAAATCTCTTCAATATCCGAGATTTATTCTGCCGATGCTGACCGGCTAAGAGATCCATTTGTCGCCCCAAATCCAAATCGGGTAAGGGTTGTAGTATCAACCAAAACCCCCAACTTGGAAGATCTGGAGCTTCGGGGATTGCTTATTTCCAAAAACGAAAAGCTGGCAGTAGTCAGCGATCGTCTTACAGGGATAAGCTATCTCCTGAAAGCCGGGCACCTGCTGAATTACAGCAAGAATCCCGTTAAGGGAATAATCGGCTCTATCACGGGCAACGTGGTAAGCCTGACTCTCACTTCCGGAAACAAGGAGACACAAGAGCTTCGATTGGAAAAAGCAGTATCCAATCGAGATCCTTTTGTGCCCCTGCCTGCTCGTCGGTAATCCATAAAAAGCACAAGACCCCCTGAAGTTTAGGGGGTCTTTTTTTACATTTTTATATCAATTGAAGCAAGGCCGGATTTTTTGAGAGTTAAAATACCAGACTTAAACGGATTGTGGCCGGATTTGGTAGCGGTAAGATAATAATTCCCCGGCGCAAGTAAGAAACTAAATCTTCCTTTATCGTCAGTGGCCTTAGTGGCTAAAAGCCAATTTTTATCAGCATCAAAAACCCGAACTACCGCAAGGGTAAGCGGGGCGCTGGACTGGATGTCTTTCACTTCGCCGAAAGGCTTAATCAAATGGAAATATAAATAAATTTTTAAAAAATCTAAGATTAAATAAATAAAAACTAAAAGATAATTGAAAGCGCTTGGCACAATCGCTAAACTTATTAAGGAAATAAAAGTTCCTAATGCTAAAAGATAAGGATTAATTAAATCTATAAATCGCTTTAGAAGGCTTAAGAAATTAATCCGCCGCAAATACGCCAAGGTAAATTCTTCGCCCAAGGGAACAAGCGCCAGTTCTAAACTAATAACCTGGTCAGACGAGCTGATAATAATATTTTCCGTTTGAAATTCTTGGTATCCATCCTTACTTATTTTAAGATAATAAGTTCCCGGAACAGTTAAGGCATTAAATCGGCCCTCTTCGTCAGTAGCTTGGGCGTCTTTTAACTTTTTAAACTCCGCATCATAAATCTGAACAGAAACTTTAGAAAGAGGCTTACCGCTTAATTTATCAATTATTTTCCCCCAAGGCTTCCTCTTTTTAAATCTTAAAAGCCCTAAAAGATATAATCTTGCAAAGTCAAAATATTGCAGAAATTGCGCTAAGTTAGCCGCCGCGCTTGCGCTGCTTGCGGAGGCGCTTACTGCCACCGCGCCTACGCTGACTGCGCCAACCGTTGCTATTAATGGAGCTGCAACTTGTTTTACGGTTTGGGCCACAATCGGATTAGCGCGCAATTCTCCAACTTTTTTTCCAACTTCCTGATTAACTCCTTTTAATATTTGGGCCGCCGCTGCCGCGTCAAAACCTAAAAATTGCTTATTAATATAAATTTTTACTAAATTGGTCGGCGGAAGATTGCTTTCCCAGCGGATATTATAAATTGATCCCTTAGAAATAGCTTCCCCGCCGTTTGGATATAAAACTTTTATATAATAAGAGTTGTCCTGCGCATAAGCTTGATTTAAAAATTTATTTTTTAAAAAAACAAAATTTAATTTTGAAAAATTTAAAGCTGACCCCAAATCAACAACTGAAAAAGCGCTATCGCTAGTGTCTTGAATATTAGCATCGGAAGCAGAAATGATGGTAACTGTATAATCATCGCCTGCGGGCAAATCAGCCAATTTAGAACTCGGCACCACCGCTACCGCGGAAAAGGGCTTTCCAGTGTCCCAGGAATAATTTCCCGTATTAAAAATATTTTCCGTAATGTTGGCTGAAGCGCTAACATTCCCAGAAGAAAAACCTTTAAAAATTTGGTTAAATCCTGAAGTAAATGATGAAGCAATAGAACCGCCAGCGGAAGCAATTGTGTTTACTGCCTCGGGGGTTTGAGATATGGCTTGCTGAACTGCCGCAACAGTTTCGGTAATGGCTTCTGTAACAGCCTCAACCGTTTCCGAAAATTGTTCTGTAATTGCTTCTGTTGCTTGAGTTACTTGTTCTGTAACCGTTTCTACAACTTCAGTAATTGGTTCTGGTAATGTTATTAAATTTTCCAAAATTGATTCTTCCTCAATTGATATTTCTAAGCCAGGCTGAGGCGGCGGGGGCGGAGGGGGAGGTGGCGGAGTTGGGGCAGGCGCCGGTGCCGGGGCTGGAGCGGTTGTGCCAGGACCCGCAGATCCGCCTCCGCCGCCAACTCCGCCGCCACTATCGTTATTAGTGCAAATTCCGGACCCAACCGTGATAGTAACTGAAGATCCGGTAACGGTAACTGTTGATTCAGAACTCTCACAGCTAGAGGCCGTGTTTGCGCTAGACGGAGAAACTGTTAAAGCTCTTCTATCAGAAGAAGCAATTTTAAAACTTCCCGCAGTAGTAACAATAATATTATCGCTGTTAAAATCTATTTCCAGATCATCCGGACTGGTTACAATATCCAACAAAACTCCACCTACGGATAATTGCACATTGCCGGCTTCCCATAAACTGCCGGCCAAGGCAAAATTAAAAATAGCCAAAGCCAAAGTTATCCCCAAAAATCCAAACTTCTTCATATAAATTATTGTATACTAATATAGTAACTGATTTCTAAAAAATTAGTATATCAAACTGTGGATTACCGAGAAGATTCAAAAAAAATCATAAAAACTACAGCCTACATCTTAGCGGTAATTTCGGCTACTTCAATAATTATTTATACAGTCTACGCCGCTAATACCACTATTGGAACTAATATAACTACCAGTGGAAATCTGACAGTCGGCGGGGCAAGCAGTCTAGCCAGCGCCACTTTAAGCGGTAATTTAACTTTCAGCAGTTCTGCCACTACGACTATTCCCAATAGTGCCGTAAATGCTTTTTCTTTTGCTACTTCTACCTCCGCAGAACCGCTTTTGTCTTTTACAACCTCTGGCCAAGGGCATATTGGGATAGGCGCGGTGGCTACCACATCAGCTAAATTATTCATTGCTGATATAGAGGCTACTGGGACACCGCCATCATCTGTTTCTTCTGGAGGCAATTCTAGAGCGCCTATGATTTGGGTTTCCAGCGCCAGCGACTTACCACTTATTGGCATAGAAAATACCGCAGCTGATGTCCGGACTGCCTTAATAAGCGGGAATATTTCAAGTCCTGGGGCGGGAGGATACCTAGGCACTTTGTCCAACCATCCGCTGTATTTTTTCACTAATGATGAAACTAGGATGGCGCTTCTAGCTAATGGTTATTTCGGAATTGGCACCTCCTCGCCAAGCCAGGCTCTTTCAGTCCACGGCAATGCTTTATTTTCCGGAAATCTTAATGTAGCGAATGTTACGGCAACAGGAACTTTAACCTTAACCGGAACTTCCGGAACTTCCACGATAAATTCAATAACCATCGGACCAAATGGCAAGTTTGGTTTCAGCACCACCACTCCAAATATTGCTAACTTCGAAGTGGCAACAAGAACTATTGCTTTCAATTCTGGAGCGGATGGGAGTTTGGGTTCATGGCAGACAAATCCCAGCGTTTTACCTTCATTCCACTCTTTTGGCCTTTCTACGATTGTTGCTAATGGTTATGTTTATGCAATAGGCGGATCTAGCGTTTCAAATTCAATTACAGCAGGAACCGTCACTACTTATTCAGCAGTTGACCGCGCTAAATTAAATAGCGACGGCTCTATCGGAGCCTGGCAGACAGACTCTAACGCATTGCCACTGGCAATAGGCGAACATTCTTCGGTGGCAGCTAATGGTTATGTTTATGCTATAGGTGGCGCATGGGGAATAGGTTTTGGGGGCGCTACCGGCCAATCCGCGGTTTATTACGCAAAATTAAATAGTGATGGTTCCACAGGAGCCTGGAAAACAAATACTAATGCTTTGCCAGCCGCTTTAGCTGCTCATACTTCAGTAGTAGCCAATGGTTATGTTTATGCGATAGGCGGATCTAGTGGCGGCGTTTTACAATCCACGGTTTATTACGCAAAATTAAATAGCGATGGTTCCACTGGAGCCTGGAAAACAAATGCTAATGCTTTAACATTGCCGCGATACCGGCACTCTTCAGCAGTAGCTAATGGTTATGTTTATGTAATTGGTGGATACGAAACTCCAGCATTACCTGGAGCAGATGCGCGCGTAGCCACAATTTATTATGCCAAATTAAATAATGACGGTTCTATCGGAGCTTGGGCAACAAATGCCAATTCTTTACCAGGTGTTTTAGATAAACATACTTCAGTGGTAGCTAATGGTTATGTTTATGTAATAGGAGGAGCTAATGATATAGGGACTCAAGTCGCGGTTTATTATGCTAAATTAAATAACAACGGATCTATCGGAGCTTGGCAGACAAATTCTAATTCTTTAACAGCAGCGCGGGTTAGCCATTCTTCGGTTGTAGCTAATGGTTATGTTTATGTATTTGGCAGTGCTTTCGGAGTAGATATTTACTACGCCTCCACCGCCCGGACTTTAATCTCCGGCAATCTGGATTTATTAGGATTAGCCAACACCACTTTATCAGATGCATCAGGGGATGGTTCATTGGGTAGTATTGGCAGTTCAATTTTTGCCGGCACTATTTTCAGCGCCGGAACATTGGAAGTTTCCGGCAATACCCAATTATTCGGAGGATTGGGAGTTAATGGATTGTTATCTGTAAATGCTTCCACTTCTGGCCAGCAAAATGTTCCGATCTTTAGCATTCAAAATGCTACTGGCACATCCCCGATTTTGACAGCCCAATATGATGGGAAAGTTGGTATTGGAACAACCAGCTTAGCTTCTGCATTAGAAATTCAAAAACCATCATCGGGAAGTGTCTTTAATATTTCTAATAATTTAAATGGTGATTTATTAACTATAAATAATAGCGGATATCTGGGCATCGGCACCACAACTCCAGGGGCACTCCTTTCTGTCCAAGGCAATGCTCTTTTTTCCGGAAATTTATCTTTAGCTAATTTGACGGCTACCGGAACTATTTCTGTATCCGGAACTTCCGGAACCTCCACTATTGGATCAATTACCATCGGCCCGAATGGAAAGTTTGGTTTCAGCACCACCACTCCAAATATTGCTAACTTCGAAGTGGCAACAAGAACTATTGCTTTCAATTCGGGGGCGGATGGGGCTTTGGGCAGTTGGGCAACTACCAATGCTTTTCCAGCAGTAAGAGAAAGTCATTCATCAGTTATTGCTAACGGTTATGTGTACGTGATTGGCGGCAGTAATATGGGTTCTCTGCAATCCACTGTTTATTACGCCAAACTTAACAGCGACGGTTCAACTGGCGCCTGGTCAACTAATGCCA
>JAUSKT010000004.1 GCA_030646915.1 bacterium | reverse complement strand
TCATCAGTTATTGCTAACGGTTATGTGTATGTGATTGGCGGCAGTAATGATGGCGGCTCTACTAAACAATCTACTGTTTATTACGCCAAGCTTAACAGCGACGGTTCAACTGGCGCCTGGTCAACTAATGCCAATGCTATGCCGGCGAATCGATGGCAACCCTCGTCAGTTGTTGCTAACGGTTATGTGTATGTGATTGGCGGCGCTGCTACCGCTCAGTCGCAATCCACTGTTTATTACGCCAAGCTTAACAGCGACGGTTCAACTGGCGCCTGGTCAACTAATGCCAATGCTTTGCCGGGGGGAAGCTATACCCTTTCCTCAGTTATTGCTAACGGTTATGCGTATGTGATTGGCGGCCATGATGGCACCACTGCCCAATCCACTGTTTATTACGCCAAACTTAACAGCGACGGTTCAACTGGCGCCTGGTCAACTAATGCCAATGCTTTGCCGTTAGTGAGATATAGTCATTCTTCTGTTGTTGCCAATGGCTATGTATATGTGATTGGCGGAAATGGCGGCAGTACAGTATCCACAGTTTACTACGCCTCCACCGCCCGAGTTCTTATTTCCGGCAATCTGGATTTATTAGGTTTAGCTAGCACAACTTTATCAGACGCATCGGGAGATGGTTCATTGGGTAGTATTGGCAGTTCAATTTTTGCCGGCAATATTTTCAGCGCCGGAACATTGGAAGTTTCCGGCAATACCCAATTATTCGGAGGATTGGGAGTTAATGGATTGTTATCTGTAAATGCTTCCACTTCCTTAAATCAAAACGTTCCAATCTTTAGCATTCAAAATGCGACCGGCACTCTCCCATTATTTAGTCTTGCCTATAATGGCGGACTGGGAATCGGAACTACTAGTCCATTTAGCGGAACTTTGATAATGAATGGAAATGTGGGTATCGGCACCACCACTCCAGGGGCACTCCTTTCAGTCCAAGGCAACGCTTTATTTTCCGGGAATTTATCTTTAGCTAATTTAATAGCAACAGGCACGCTTGGCGTAGGCACCACTACAAATGGCTCTTATGCGACGATAGCCGCGGAAAGCCAAAACAGCACTACCACTCTTTATCTTGCCTCTACTCGTTCAGACCGGGCTGGCTGTATTCAATTAGAAGGTCCGGCGAGCACTACTTATAGAATGTATATTGGCGATACCGGATCAGGCGCTGCGTTAATCACTCAAGCCGGCAGTTGTGATGGAAACTAAATAACGATTTATTTAAATCAATATTTTCTGATAACCGTTTAAAAATTCTTTGTAACTCATTGGTTTTTTACCTTCTGGCTGGACTTTTTGAAGCACTAATTTTTCATCTTGAAAATCAGCAGATAATAATTTTAAACGCATAATTTTTCCATTCTTTAATTCTAAAATCGTATAAACTCCCGGCTCTGGATTTAAAGCCCGGATTTTCAGCCAAATATCTTTAGGATTATCTTTTTGCAAGTCCGCAAACCCGTCTTCGGTGACGAATTTTTTTGTATAAGTTGCTTCTTGCTCGTCTTGAGCTTGAGGCTTTAATTCTCCGGATAAATATTTTGGCAAAGTATCCAAAATTAAATTTGCGCTTAATTCTGCCAGTTTTTTTAATAAGGTTTCATAAGTGTCACTATTGGACATTGGACATTTGACTTTTGACAATATGAGGCCATGATCAATTTTTTCATCGATTAAAAATAATGCAGTCCCAGTTTCTTTTTCATCAGCCAAAAGAACAGATTGGATAGGGGAGGCGCCGCGATATTTTGGCAGAAGTGACGGATGAACCCCGATTACCCCATATTTTGGAATATCAATAATTTCTTTTTTTAAAATTTTGGCAAAAGACGCAACAATAAAAATATCCGCCTCTAAAGATTTTAAATAGGGGATATCCAATTCCTGCCTAGCATCTCTAATAGATGCTAACGGCTCCCAGCCGGCATTTTTTAATCCATCAAGGATTATTTGAGCAAACTCTGATTGGCCGCCACCAAAAAAAATATACTTCATAATTTCTAGTTTTTAGTTTTTAGTTGCTCTTTGTAACGATATAAGTCTTTAGTATGATCAATAAAAACTTTACCATTTAAATGATCCACTTCGTGCTGAAAAACCCGCGCCAATAAGCCCCAGGCTTTAATTTTCAATTTTTTGTTATTTTTATCAAAACCTTCCAGAACTATTTTTTCCGGCCGGCGGACATTTCCGAAAACTTCCGGAACACTTAAACAGCCTTCTTCCATATCAATTATTTCATCGGAAAATTTAAGAATTTTAGGATTAAAAATCGCGTAAAATTTGCCTTCAACTTGGGCAATAAAAAAATTAGAATCCAAACCGATCTGATTCGCGCTCAATCCAATGCCATTGGAATTTTTCATTATTTCCCGCATTTTTTTAATCAGATCATTAAGCTCCGGCTTTTTATATTTTTTAAAATCAAAATCTGCCATCTTTTTCCTGAGAATTTTTACTTCCTGCTTATTATCAACAACCCAAATTCCTTCTTTAGTGGCCATAAAATTAAATTTTTTGAATGTCCGATGCTTTTAATACTTTCATAAAATATGCCCCTTTATTTTCTATATTTTTTCTTTCAGCAAGATTTTTAGCCAGCCTGATCAATTCTGAATTATCATAAATTTTGGATAACTTCATATATAAAGATTTATGGCTCGAATCCTCCAAAATTTCCGCCAAAATCAAACCAGTTAACTGGTGGGGTTTATAAACCTTAGATTCCTTCGCCCGTTTTTTCAATACTTCTAAATATTTGCCCCCAATAGCTTTAAAATCATCCATAATAAATATTATAATATGAAAATATGAAGTTTTACAGTCTATGAATTTTAAATTATAATTAACAAAATGCGCATAACTAAAGAAAATTCTCGACTAGTAGTTCTGGGAACTTCTATTTTTCTTGCTATTTCCGTTAGCAGTATCGGAACTTTTTATTTTGGCTATCAAAAAGGCTTAGATGAAAATAAAAATATTGTCATTCAAGATTTAACTAATACTGAAAACAAAGAGCCAATAAAGACTAATTTCGGAATTTTTTGGGAAGCCTGGGATTTATTAAAAAACGAGCATTTAAAAGGCGCTACAGCTGAAGACCAAAAAATGGTTTATGGCGCCATTCAAGGACTGGTGAACTCCTTGGGCGATCCCAATACGGTTTTCTTTCCCCCTGAAGATTCTAAAAAATTTGAAGAAGATGTTACTGGCAATTTCGGCGGCATTGGGGCAGAAATAGGCGTCCGAAAAGACCAATTAACAGTTATTTCTCCTTTAAAAGAAAGCCCTGCGGAAAAAGCCGGCATTAAAGCTGGTGACTTAATTCTTGCAATCAACGAAAAAAATTCCGCGGGACTAGACGTTAATGAAGCGGTCAAGAAAATAAGAGGGGAAATCGGAACCGAAGTTAGTTTAACTATTTTAAGAGAAGGCTGGGACAATTCTAAAGAATTTAAAATAATGCGGGCTAATATTGAAATCCCGACTCTAGAGTGGAGTTCAATCCAAAAAGATGGCAAACAATTAGCCCAATTAAAATTATTCAGTTTTAATCAAAATGCTCCGCTTGTATTTTACAAAGGAGCCCTGAAAGTTTTACTCGGCCGTTCCGATGGATTAATTTTAGATCTCAGAAATAATCCAGGCGGATTTTTAGAAGTAGCAGTGAATTTGGCGGGGTGGTTTTTGGAAAAAGGCGATTTAGTTGCTAAAGAAAAATTCCGCAATGGCCAAGAAACAGAATTTCGGGCTAACGGCAATGGCGCTTTAAAAAATATTCCAACGATAATCTTGGTAAATAAAGGCTCAGCTTCAGCTTCGGAAATTTTAGCCGGCGCTCTCCGAGCCCATAACCCGAATATTAAGCTGGTTGGAACTCAAACTTTTGGGAAGGGGACAGTCCAAGAATTAAAAAGTTTAAGCGATGATTCAAAGATTAAATTAACTATTGCTAACTGGGAATTGCCGGATGGCACTATTATTGATGAAAATGGGATAAAGCCTGATGTGGAAATTGAAATAAAAGAAGATCCAGATGCCGATCCAAAAAACCCAAAAGACCCCCAGCTTGATAAGGCTATAGAGATTTTACTAGAACAAATAAAGACGAAGGTTGCTCTTAACGGCTAAAGGACGTTAACAACTGTTACGTATCGGCGAGCGCCGTCAAAACGAGTTTTTTTAGATTGCTTGAAATTAACCTTTCCGTTTTTTAAGGCAAGCAGCGTGTCATCGCCAGCCCTTTTAACGTTAAAACCAGGCAAATATTTCGTGCCTCTTTGCCTTACGATAATCTGTCCGGCCATTACTGGTTCGCCGTCTGATTTTTTAAGCCCTAAACGTTTTGATTCGGATTCTCGCGCGTTATGCGCCGCTCCGGCTGATTTAGTATGTGCCATAATTCTTCAAATTTTAGAGCCGCAGGCGAATAAAATTTGGTAGAATTATGAGCACCCCGCCACAGGCGGGACGCCATACTTTATTATTCGCTACTCTATTTAATTATATTTAAATATTATATTACTGTCTTAAAATGCTGTCAACTGTTAAAAAAATCAATTAATATACCCAATTCTTTTCAACCAGTAAGAATTCTCCCATTCCCACAGCTTCTTTGCACCTAAAAATGCCTGGAAGTCTTCTTTCCAAAAAGGAAATTCCTGCATTTCTGTCACTCCTGTCAAATCTGACCATTGATGTTCTTCCTCTTTGCAAAGGACTGATTTTCCTTTCCTGATTTTATTTCTTCCGCCCTTGGGGCGCATAGTACCGCCGCACCGAAAACATTTTTTAACCTGATCAATCCTTAAAATCCATCTCGTTTCCAGGCTTGGCAATTCCGATAATAAAGCTTCAACATAAGCGGAAGTTTGAAGATTGTAATCGCGGTAAATGGCTTGGGAAGTTTTAATGTCTAAAACTCCAAATTTCCCATCTATTAACGCCAAAGTATCAATAGTTCCGGCATAACGATGCTCTGTATGGAAAATTCTTTTTTCTACATATTCTTTATCAACGTGAATATTTTTATTTTCAATAAAATTTAAATAACCTTGAATCGCCGGTTTAATCTCATCTGGTATTTCCGGATTTTCACCGACCATTAATTTTTCCACAACTTCATGGATTAGCGTCCCTTCCTTTGCGGAGTTTTCCGTAATTTCTTTTGCGGCATTATAACTGGCGGCTTCGCCGTAAAATCTATATAAAGCTGGCTTAGATTTAATATCTATAATTTTAGTAACCCGCGGATACCATCGGCCGTCAATTTCATAACCGCAGAGCTCTTTGAAATCTTCTTCATTGAAGTAATCGTAAAACATGTAAATTTAATTTAAAAAGTTTATACATATAAACTATAAACTAAAATCTAATTATTTAAAATTGATATTGACATTACATAATTTTGGTGCTAATATATTGAAAGTTGTTTCAATATAGCTATAAGGAGGCGGGGATGGAAATCTGGCGCCAAAAAGAAGGCGGATGGGATAAAGAAAAATTTGTCCCTCTTCGAGTAAGCTGCAAGAAACCTTTATTCCTAATTTTAAAAGAGCGTTTCGATCTCAATGAAGATCATTATTTAGTATTTTCTAAAAAAGAAGAAAAGGAATTGGCAAAGTTAGCTTCTGTGCTCTATCCAAGAAAATTTAATTTAAGTTTTGAACTCGCCAATTTATTACTGAAGGACGTCTTAGGTCATTTGAAAGAAACAACTACAAGAAATATATATGTTGCCCCTCCTCCTGATTTTAAAAATGATCATTATCCCTTAGCCGTAAGATTCGGAAAATAAGAGTTTTATACCCCTTGCAAAAATTTTATAATTAATATATGCTGTCTTTAGAACATTAAATTCAGCAATGGAATGAAACAAGAATTTATAACGATCAAAGATTCTTTTGAAATGACCGAAAGAGAAAAGGGAGTATATAAAAATAAAATGGTTCGCGACATTCGTAGATATAAATTGGTCAAAACAGGGCGTCCGATTCCTCTGAAACGAATAATCGCCATAGTGGACCTTATGATGAAATCTATGGAAGAAACAAGACAAGAATTTGCCCAAACCTAAATCCGCCAACGGCGGATTTTAATTTTAATAAAGCGAGGCAATTTTTACAAAACAAAAACAGCCACAATTAGGAAAAATGAGGCTAATCTTCGAGCCAACATGTTGGAGGTTTGCGTACAAATAAATGAGCGAATAGGAAATTTATCGGGATACCCAGGAATGAATATGACTAGGGTGATAAATTTCCGTATGTGAGCGAATTAGGAACCTATTTTCATAATAATCTCTGCCGCGACATTCAAATTTAAATTCAGATCAAGGCGCGAGGAGGAAATCGTAGGGTTACCTACCTTTCTGACGAGCAACGATGAGATGAATTTAAATTTGAATGTCCCTTCGGGTTGCTGTCTAAATAAGCTATTTCGGCGTCACTCCTCCTCAACGTGGTTATCGCCACAGTTTCGTCGTTGTTCCTGGAACTAGCTTATTTATTTTAGCAACGCGGCTTAGAGCTATTATGAAAATAGGTTCCGATATTTGTGCAAGCTGGAAACGCGTTGGCGAGAGGATTAGTCGAATGGAAAAGTTATTAACAATTCCAAATTGACGCCATTCTCTCTAATTTGTTACTATAATAGTAAGCGCATCCGATGAAGGTCGGATCCGCGAAAGCTGGGCAAATCAAACTGCCTGAGCTGATGGTTAGATCTCCATCGTAATAGCAAAAGACGCACCCACCTTCAACAACAGACCCTCTAACGAGGGTCTTGTTTTTTTGACAAAAATATAATTTTAGGGTAAAATCTAACTAATCTTTGAAAAGTAAATATGTTATGGCAGAAAAAGGCACAGCTTGGTGGCTTAAACTTCCATATACCAAATTAAAAATCAAAATTTCTTATTTAAAAAAATACATTAAGGGACGCCCAATGACGATTTCTGAAACTCTTAATCATGCCTATATTTCGCTGATAACAAATGGGGAATTTAAAAATCATATTGAAATTGAAGTTTTTCATGACAAAGAATGCCTAAGACCGCGGCCTAACCTTATTTTAGTGATAGATGATGTAACCAGTTTAGAAATCTTTTGGCCAAATGAGAAGTCTGAATTGTTGCACTGCGATAGATTAATACGGGGAAGATATATATGAAAATAATATCTTGGGAAGAGATTCCTAATGGCTTAGTATTTGATCTTTACATCGAGACCGAAAAAGGAATGATGAGGGAAATAAATCTAGCTCAATTATCCAGATTAGGAAATATTTTACTAATCTTTGAATGTTCCCAAAATAGAATCGGGGAAGACGGCGAGCAAAAAATATTGGCAAATTTTACAATAGCCAAAAACGAAATAGAAGTTTTAAGATTTGACAATGCTTCACTATTTAATATGGATACAGTTATTTTAAGAATGCCGATAGGATAATTTTAAGACCGCTAGCCAAGGCGGTCATTTTTTATAAATATTAAGAGCCCTCTTATCCAAATTTTAAAGGCTTGCAATGGAGGCATAACATTAAAAAGCAGATAATATAATTCCACTAATCCTTTTAATACCCATGCGGGAAATCCCCAGAAAATTATCGGTCCAAATTTAGCAACCGCGTATTTTCCGCCCACCGGAATAATATACGGGAATTCTTTATTCGGCGCGTAAGTTTTATGTTCTGGGAACAAAATTAATTTTTCTGTAAATTTAATATCTTCAGTAATGTTATACGAGACTATTTTTGCCTGATCTATGGCCGCTTCCACGACTTGGGGGATGGGACGATTGGTATCTGAATCATAAAAACAAATCGCGTCTCCAAGGCCATAAATTTTCCCGTATAATTTCAAATCTTTGCTTTGGGGCAGGCATTCCATTTTTCCAAAAACTTGAATTTTTCCGCTCCGTTCTCTTTGGAGAGGAAAATTTTCCGTTAAATTTACCGCTTTTGTGCCGCCGGCCCAGATTAAAATATCATAGGGTACAAGTTGCCCGCTCTTTAAAATAATTTTTTCAGGTTCTACTTTATCAACTATCTCATTAGTCACAATTCCTACTCCAATATCTTTTAATCTCTGAAAAACTTTCTTAACTATTTTTTCATCAAAACCATTCAATATACTTGGAGCGCCATCAATGATTTTGACTGAAAATTTGCATCTTTTTAATTCTTTATCTAGTTCATAAAGCCAAGATTTTAATTCACCGGCTAATTCCACGCCAGTAGATCCGCCCCCGCCAATCACAATTTTAATCTCTTTTTGATTATCATTGCTATCTACTTTATTCCAAATAAAATCTCTCAATTTAATTGCATCTTGAAAAGATTTTAAAGTAAGAGCATTATCTTCAAGGCCTGGAATATTAAAATAATTTATTTCCGAGCCAAGCGCTAAAATTAAATAATTAAACTTTAATCTATCATTGTCTTTAAAATGGATATCGCCGCCGATTAAATCCACGCTCATAACCGATTTTTTTACAATTCTAATATTTTTTCCTTTGAAAATTTCCGCCAAAGGATATGTAACTATACTTTTAAGGCGGATATGGTTAGCTATAGCTTTAGAAGTAGTGGCAATTTCATATAAAGTCGGAGTATAGGTATGATAAGCATTTTTATCGACTAAAATAATTTCGTATTTATCCAGTAATTTAAGCCTTTTTAGCTTCGCGTACAGAGAGAAAGCCGCTTTAATACCGCCAAATCCGGCGCCTAAAATCACAATTTGTTTTTTAGCATTATTGTTCATATGCCTATATATTATTCTATCAAAGAATCCAAAAAATTGTTATAATTTTAAGATGATGAAATATTTAAGTTCGCTGAAATCTCAGTATTTAAAGGGTAAGATATGTATTTTGCGTTTGGATTTTAATACAGAAGACAATTGGCGGATGGAAGCAAGCCTCCCGACTTTAAAATTTTTAATTAAAAACTGCAGAGCAGTAGTTATTTTAAGCCATAAAGGCCGCCCGCGGGGCTTTGAAGAAAAGTTGAGTTTGAGAAATTCTGCCAAAGATCTAAAAAAAGCGTTAAAAAAGCAAGTTATTTTTGTACCTCATTTTCGTTTTCAAGAAATTAAAAATTTAATCGATTCTGTCCCAAAGGGAAGTATATTTTTATTAGAAAACCTGCGATTTTTAGAAGGAGAAGAGCAAAATAATTCGGTTTTAGCGGAACATTTAGCTTCCCTCGGAAATTTTTACGTTAATGATGCCTTTGCAGTTTCGCATCGGGCTAATGCTTCGGTTGCGGCAATTACAGAATTTCTACCAAGTTACGCCGGATTAGAATTGGAAACTGAATTGAAAAATTTATCCCAAGCTATAAAAAATCCTGGAAAACCCTTTGTGATTATTTTGGGCGGATTAAAAATAAAAGATAAGCTGGAAGTTTACCACAATTTAAAAAATAAAGTTGATAAATTTTTAATTGGCGGCGCCTTAACTACTGAAATGCTTAATATGAAGTTTTGGGATCCTAAATTAAAAACTAAAAATTTAATTATGCCGCTAGATTTTAAATTAGATAAAGCTGTTATTCACGATATCGGCCCAGAGAGTGTAAAGCTCTTTAAAGAGAAAATTAAAATGGCAAAAACTATAATTTGGAATGGCCCGCTGGGAGACATCAGGCAAAAAAAGTTTTCTAATGGCACAAAAGAAATTGCCAAAGCGATGTCCGCTAATACTACCGCGTTTAAAATTATCGGCGGGGGGGAAACGGTAATGTTTTTTAAAAAAATGAAATTAGATAAGAAGATTAATTTTGTTTCCACTGGCGGCGGAGCAATGCTAGATTTTTTAGCCGGCAAAAAGCTTCCTGGAATAGAAGCGTTAAAATAACATGAAGAAAATTGTAATTTTATATCACGCTGATTGTCCTGATGGTTTTGGAGGAGCATGGTCGGCTTGGAAAAAATTCGGAAATAAAGCCGATTATATTCCAGCCCAACATCAAGAGCCGCCTCCCAAAGGATTGAAAAACAAGGAAATTTATATGATCGATTTTACTTATCCGTTATCGATTTTAAAGCAGATGACTACAACTAATAGACGGATAACCGCCATTGATCATCACGCATCAGCTGAGGCAGAAACAAAGTCTACATATAAACCGCTCTATTCCATAAATAATTCCGGAGCTGTACTTGCTTGGAAATACTTCCATCCTAAAAAATCAATTCCAAAAATGCTTTCATATGTGGAAGATATTGATTTATTCAGATTTCAGCTAAAAAATTCTAAAGAAATCCGTTCTTATATGACAATTCTTCCCCGTGATTTTCAAATCTGGAAGAAAACTGCCGCTGATTTTCAAAATATTAAAAAATTAAAGGAAATCTTAAAAACTGCATTGGCCTTGCTTCAATACGAAACTAAATTAGTGCGAGACACCGCAGAAAACTATGCCGAAATGGTGAATTTTTTAGGATATAAAGCTTACGCGATTAATTCGCCTAATTTCGACTCTCAGCTTGGAGAATATTTATATAAAAAATTGCCGCCAATGGCCATTATTTGGAGCAAGCGGAACGGCTATATTAAAGTTTCCTTGCGATCCGACAGGACAGTAGACGTCGCTAAATTAGCAAAAAAATTCGGAGGAGGCGGGCATATGGGCGCCTCAGGATTTAAACTACCAGGCAATGCTAAATTGCCATGGACGCCATTAAAAATAAAAAATCCGAAATGGTAAAAAAATTTTACGCCTATTTTTTACTGAAGGGCGAATATGGAATTTGTGTAAATTGGGCTGATTGTGAAAAAAAAGTAAAAGGCGTCAAGGGCGCCCGTTTTCAAAGTTTCAATTCTGAAGAAGAGGCTGAAAAATGGCTGAGAGAAGGGGCAAAGTATGAGTCAAAGGTCAAAAGTCAAAGGTCAAAGGTCAATTTGCTTCCTGGTATTTATTTTGATGCCGGAACCGGCAGGGGACAAGGCGTAGAAATTAATGTCACTGATAAATCCGGTTCAAGCTTACTCCATAAAGTAATGCCCATGGCAAAAATAAATAAATTCAAAGTCCACCGCCTATCTAAAGAGTTTACTAATAATTATGGCGAACTTTTGGCTTGCTATTATGCTTTGCGATTAGCTTTAAAAATTAAAGTTAAAAAAGTTTTCGGCGACAGCAGATTGGTTGTTAATTTTTGGTCTAAAGGAATTATGCGAAAAAATACTTTGCCAAAAGACACTATTAGTCTAGTTAAAAAAGTAAGTTTGTTAAGAAAAAAATATGAATTTTCTGGCGGTGAAATCACGCATATTTCTGGCGATGATAATCCGGCGGATCTTGGCTTTCATTAGAACCTATCTCAATAATAATCTCCAACGCGTTGCAGATAAAATTTATTTAGTACAAGGCGCGAGGAGGAAGCTGTGGTTTATACCACGCTGACGACAAGCAACACAGTAATAAGTAAATTTTATCACAACCCTTCGGGATATTATAAATTTTCTTCATAACAGCGTTAGTCGTCGCTAGTGTATCTAAAGATATACTTCGCTCTTCCTGCCTTGTTCTGAAAGAAAATTTACTAATATCGCGTTTGGGAGCTATTATTGAGATAGGTTCTAAAATATGTTATAATATATTTGGTAACTTAAATGATAGCTTTCCGGCGCAAGCCGGGGAGAGGAAAGTCCGGACACTTTTTTCTGCCGCAAGGCAGATCAAAAAAGGTAGCAGATAACATCTGCCGAATAGTAATATAGAGGTGCGAACAGCGACGACTTGATTTGAAAAGATCAAGAAAGCCCCATCCCAACGTAGAAGGCTTAACTCTGTTATAGGGATAAAAGACAGAGGTGAAACGGCTAAATCCTTATCGGGTGCAAGGCTGCGTCGAGTATATAACAACTTGTTATGTGCTTGAAATGCCGCAAAGAATTGAGTAGTAATATTCAATCAAGATAAATTATCATTTTTATCTGAACATCTCACGATATTCAGATAAACAGAATCCGGCTTATTAGTTACCGCATAAAGTCCGTCGCAAGACGGATTTTGTGTTTTTAAATATGAATTAGTATAAAAAAAGAGGCCATCGCTTGCGCGATGGCCTTGTGCTGGATCCCCTTAACTAGGGGAGGAAGGTACTGTACCGAAGCGGAAGAGGATAATTAATCCTCCAACCGCTTCGAGCGTTCCGATCCAAAAGTTTCCTCTTGGATCTTCCGAGTAGCCGACTCCTCCGAAGAGAAGGGCTAGACCTATCACGATGCATACTTTAGTTACCATCTGTTGTGGTCTCCTCTCGGCGTTACTGCGAAAACTTCTTGGCCGGAAACTTCGCCCCGCGGCCAAGAGCACTCCTTTAACTTTCGCAAGGAAGAGGAGGGTTATTGTCCTCTTTTGGTCCTTACGACTGTCTCAGCGGGCAAGCTGAAACGAAATCCGGCTCCGCGGCGCTCACAATAGCTTTACGACATCAGGAGGTGTTAACCTTTTTAATTCCTGATATCAGCTTTGGCATTCCCATAGGTTTGCCTTGTTGAGCCTTACCCTCATCGGGTTCTAACCGCGGAGCCACTTACAACGGTTCATCATTGTCACCTCAGGGCTACCTGTTTTTATACAAGTAATCTAGCTCCAGGCAGGAACTAGGCCCTTTTAGCATTCTCGGCTCCCGTAGGAGGCGAATTATAAGCTTGAACTAATTTTTTCTAGCACATAACTCGCCTCCCACAATTTTCAAAGTTACCCTATTATTATAACATACGTATAAATTCTGTCAACCCCACGCATAACTAAGACAATAAAAGTTATGTGTGGGGTCAGGCCCTTCCCAAAAAGGAAGTCTTTGTACATAATATATAAAGTTTTTTAAATTATCAATAAGGTCTAAAAGTGGATAGCGGAAAGAGGCGCCTGATTTCAGTTGAGTCTGGAAAGGAGAAATTTCGAATTGAAGTACTGCCCAAAAGGGAAGATGGTAAGGTGATGGAAGTACTAATTTCTTTAGATAATAGGATGCTGGATTGCACCACAGATCAAGAAGATTTCAAAGAAATATTCGGAATAATTTTTATCTTAAAAAACGGGAAGGTTGTTCCTAAAGTCAAATTTTTAAAAGGAGAAGAACTCAAAAAGAAATTTGCTGACATATGGATACCGGATATTTATTATAAATTCATGCTCAAATACGCCTATGGAGTTTTCGGGCAGAAAAAGCAGAAAAATGCAGAATAACTCAAATTGCCGGGAATTTAAAACAGCCGTTACTAGGCTGTTTATTTATTTCTAATCTTCTGGTATTATCTAAATTAGATATTTTAATAACTTCAAAAAGATGGCTCCACTTCCGAATTTCTGGCAAATCATAAATATCTCTCTTTTAATGATTTACTCTTATCTTTATGCTCGGGACACTTACCAAGATTTTCGAGTCGGAAGAAAAATGCGGATTGTAATATTGCTATGGCTATTCATGTGGACGGTCTCTCTAAGCGCAACTTTTAAAAGTTTTAATATTCCGCAAAATACTCCTATAAGAACCTATTTTTATATTGGATTATTAATTCTTTTTTTGGGCAGCTGGCGGCGAGCAAATTCTAAACCGAGAAATGCATGGCTGATTAATTGCAGTAAAGATAATTATTTAAAATTTAAAGGTGGGCAAAAAACTGTTCTTGGAATATATGCAAAAATTGGCTATCCGCTGGAAATCGGGGATATCATAAAAATTACTTACTCTACTCAAGAACAAGGAGATAAGGCGGAATTATCAACCCTCGCAGAATGGGTTTATAATTTTAATTCCGCAGAAGACGCCAAAGAATTTGCCAGATTTAAAGATTATAAATTAACAAAAGAAGAGATAGAAGATGCAACTTCTAATTTTGTTGATCTGGCAAGCAAGAATGCAGCCGAAAATCGATTTTATGTAGTAAGATTACGTCGCGTCTAATAGGGCGCGATTTTTTTATTTGTTCCGAGACAGGGAATCGAACCCCAATTTCATGGTTCAGAGCCATGCGTCCTACCGTTAGACGATCTCGGAATATTGCTCAACCAATCTATTTCGCTTTGCTACTCATAATAATTGAAATTATGCTATAATTCAAATAATAATGTTTCAAAAACTTTTAAAACTTTTAGATAAAATTTATCCGGCAGAGATTGTTTATGCGCATTGCGATGTGCCCTGCGGGATTTATGAAACCGGAAGCATGCTGACAGCGGCAGAAACAATGGGCAAGATGGTGGAGAAAATGCTGGCCTTGGAATATCCAGGCGATGATGCAGAAAAAGAGCCTTGGCTCGCTTACAAAAATTCTCTAGTCCGCATGATTTTAGAAAAAGAAGAGCAGGGAGAAATCTGCAAAAAAGAACTTTTAATTTTATGGACGGATTATTTCAAACCGGAACATTTGAAAATGTTTCCGAATTTGCATGAAACTTTCTGGCAAGCCGCAAAATTGGCCTCTAAAAACAAACAAAACGTCAGCTTAGAAGCAGTTTTAGAATTAAAATCTGCTTTGCGGAAAATTGATGGGATGTTTAAGGCCGCTGAAGCCTCTAAAAAATAATGTTAAATCTTTACAAAGTCAGCGGAAACAGCATGAATCCTGCCTTAAACGACGGCGAATATATTCTTTCCGAAAAATTAAGCTATCTTTTTACAAAACCGAAAGTCAGTGATATTATTATTTTTAAAGCTTTGGGCGATAAAAATTTAGTAAAAAGAATTAAGTCAGAAAAAGACAATCAATATTTTGTAGAAGGGGACAATCAAGGCTTTTCGGGGCTTGTGGATAGAAAGTTGATTTTAGAAAAATTATTGTTTAAAATCTAATTATGTATAAAGTTACGGACATTAATCCATTAAATAAAAACTCTTTTGGAGAAAGACCGCTAGCCGAGTCTTCTTCGAATAAATTTAGCCGGAAATTAATGCAGTGGAGTGGCTGGATATTAAGCATTGTATTGGCCGCGGCCTTAGTAAAGCTATTGCTCCTAAGCACGCTTTTAAATCGTAAAGAAAATTTTCCAACAGTTGACGAAACTAAATTTCAGGCGGTCTTTTTAGTTAACGGGCAAAGTTATTTTGGGCATTTAAAGGAAGATAGCAAAGAATATGTAACTTTGAGTGAAATTTACTACATAAAAACTGATCAATTGCCTCAAACTGCTAAATCAGCGCCGCAGCCTCAATTAAGTTTGGTTAAGCTTGGAAGCGAGATCCATGGGCCAGAGGATACTATGTATATACCCAAAATCCAAATAGCATTTTGGGAAAATCTTAAAGTTGATTCTTCTGTAACCAAATTAATTAAGGAGCAAGGGGGAAAATAGAAACGACAATATTATTTTCAGTAATATCAAAAATTACGCGATAATCGCCAAATAGATTGCTATTTTTTGTAAACCAGATGTAATTGACAAATACTATAATATATGGTATATTTTTATATAGAAAGTTGCTCTTTGACGAATCCAATAATGCTGTCCCCAAAAGGGAAAGGAGGTGACTGAAATGAAAAAGCTCCTGCTAGTGGGCCTCGTGGCCTTAACCGCCGTTTTCCAAAAAAACGTTTCTGCCGCTGATTTGAATATCGGGCCCACGGGTTCAGTGAACATCGGGAGGAATAATCCCGAAAATCTGAAAGGGCTCGAGTTCAACTACGGCATCGCGCTTTCCGGAGAAGAATGGACTCTATCCTTACTCCAAAGCAAGGGGAGTCTGAAGACCCTCGGCAACACGTGGGATAAGAACGTGCTGAATGTCCAGAATGGCTATTTTTACATCAACTCCTTTCCGGTCGACACAAAAACCGAAAAAGAGTTTGAGATAAAGGAAGCTTTACTGAAAAGATATCTTCGGATCGCAAATGATGATGAAAAAAATGGAACGGTAAGTCTGGGAGTTGGGCTTGGATTGATTCAAGTCCAAACCGCTACCAAGACTACTTACCGCTATCAACCGGACGAAACAGACTTACCCGGCCTAACCATCGTTAATCCGAAGTATCGGAACAGCACAACCTTCACAAGTACGGAAATTCCGATCGGCTCTATAGGGCTTAGATTAAAGAGCCCTTTGCCAGGCAACAAAGCCATACTGGCTGCCGAATACCAGCAGACATTCCGACTGGGATCAAAAAAGGATGTTGAAATAGATCCCTTGGGAATGTCTATGGTGGTTTGGATCGGATTCCCGTTCAAGTAAGGCGCGCAGTAAAAAGCCGCTCTGGAAACAGAGCGGCTTTTCTTTTTTATTTTGTAAAATATTTTTTTAACTAGCTAGCGGAATTCTAAGCCAAATTCTAATTAGGCGAAGCATATCCTTCGAGAGAATATTGCGAAGCGATAGTTGCAAAACTTAGGAGTGAGTAGTAAAAATTTCGGGCTGCCCAGGAGTCCGCCAGCTGGCGGACGACTAGGGTGGAATTTTTACGCTAGGAACGAGTTAGTTTTGCCTATCGCGTAGCAGCATGAATGAAAAGGATATGCTGAGCGAGACTTATCCCCAAGCCCCCCTAATTTCTCAATATAAATTACTATATAATAATGTAGTAACCCATTAATATTTAAAACTGTGGATTACCGAGAAGATTCAAAAAAAAATCATAAAAACTACAGCCTACATCTTAGCGGTAATTTCAGCTACCTCAATAATTATTTATACGGTCTATGCCGCTAATACCACGATAGGATCTAATATAACCACCAGCGGGAATCTCACAGTTAGCGGAGCAAGTAGTCTGGCCAGCGCCACTTTAAGCGGAAATTTAACCTTCAGCAGTTCTGCCACCACGACTATTCCCAATGGCGCCGTAAATGTCTTTTCTTTTGCAACCTCCACCTCTATAGAACCCCTAATGTCTTTTACAACCTCCGGCCAAGGGCATGTTGGAATAGGCGCAGTAGCTACTACATCAGCTAAATTATTCATTGCTGATACTAATGCTACAGGGACGCCGCTAACACCCATTTCTTCCGGGGGCAATTCTAGAATGCCTATGATTTGGGTTTCCAGCGCCAGTGAATTACCGCTTATTGGCATAGAAAACACCGCAGCCAATATCAAGACTAGTTTAGTAAGCGCCAATATTTCAGACCCTGGGGCGGGAGGATACCTAGGCACTAATTCCAACCATCCGTTGTATTTTTTCACTAATGATGAAACTAAGATGGCGCTTCTGGCTAATGGAAATTTTGGAGTTGGTACCACTACTCCAAGCCAAGCTCTTTCAGTCCACGGCAATGCTTTATTTTCCGGGAATGTTAATGTGGCGAATTTGATTGCGACTGGAACTCTTTCAGTAACCGGAACTTCCGGAACTTCCACAATAAATTCCATCACCATCGGCCCGAATGGCAGATTTGGTTTCAGCACTACTACTCCAAATATTGCTAATTTTGAAGTGGCAACAAGAACTATTGCTTTCAATTCTGGAGCGGATGGAGCTCTGGGCGCTTGGGCAACTGCCAATGCCTTGCCGGGAATCAGGGGCCTTCACTCTTCTATTATTGCCAATGGGTATGTGTATGTAATTGGAGGAACCGATGGCTCTTATCAATCCACTATTTACTACGCCAAACTCAACAGCGACGGCTCTACTGGCGCCTGGTCAACCAATGCCAATGCCTTGCCGGAAATCAGGGGCGCTCACTCTTCTATTGTTGCCAATGGATATGTGTATGTAATTGGAGGAAGCATTAGTGGTGTCTCTTATCAATCCACTGTTTTCTATGCCAAACTCAACAGCGACGGCTCTACTAGCGCCTGGGCAACCAATGCCAATGCCTTGCCGGAAATCAGGGGCCTTCA
>JAUSKT010000020.1 GCA_030646915.1 bacterium | reverse complement strand
GAAAACAGGATTTATCGGAGAGCGAACGAAATAGCCGATAAAAATTGTCGCAATAAGAGACCAGAATATTATGCGCTCCTTTTTAGGCCACTTTATCAATAAATTTTTAAGTCCGAATATAGCAGCGATAAATATTCCGGGTATCAGCACTGAATCATATTGGTAAAAACTTTGAAATTGAGATGAAAATTGGGTAAGGAGATTTTCTAAAAAGCCGGGGATAATAAGCATCAATATCCTTCCGGATGCGAATGGCAGAAATAAAAGTGGCGCAAACAGCCAAAATATATATCTGACTTTTTCCACACTTATGATCGTCTTAAGAATTAGCAGCGGATTTGTCAGAATATTTTTTACTATTTCTGTTTCAGTTGCTCCTAGGCTTGCGTAGCGGTCTAATCGCAGAAGGCCGCCGCCAAAAGCGGGCATGATTATTTTAGTGGAAAGCAAAAAGTAAAAAGCAGAAAGTAAAATAATGCCCAATCCAATTTTTCTTTCTTTGGTAAGCCATCCCGTTAGAGACCGCGCCCGCGCTTGCGCGCCCGAAGGGCCTATGGGGCGGGCTGTCTCTAACGGGACAGATTTTTTTATCAAAAGATAAATTCCGGTAAAAAGCACTATCAGAATCGCATCTTCTTTAGTGCTGGCGGCTAGCGCGAGAAATACCCCGGCCCACTTCCAGCTTTTAACTTCCATAAAATAAAAAGCGGTAAGCATCAAGGGTATAAAGAAGGCAATCTCATGAAAATCAAAAATATTTATCCAATGGAGCGATGGATATAAAAGATATCCAAGCGCTATCAAAATAGAGAAAGTTCCTTTCTCCAATATTTTCTTAGAGAGGAGATATAAAGGCCAAGCGCCAAGGCCGATTGCGATGGTTTGGATAATAAGAAGAAAATAAGGCGTGGGAAATAATGCATAACCGGGTACTAGCAAAAAAAGGAAAGGACTCATGTGGATGCCAAAATGATTGGGGAGCTCTTCTATGCTGCTCTGCATAAATTGGCCATGGGTAGTGTTCCAAAAGAGTTGGTCAAAGATTCCCATATCCCAAGCTTGGGATTGGAAATTGTAGTGCCGGAAAGAAGTAAAAACGCCAAAAAATACTATATAGAGAAGTATGGCAGTCCAAAGAATTCGTTTTTCTGTCAGAAATCTCATAGAATTAAATTATATATTATTAGAACCTATCTTAATAATAATCCCTAAACGCGTTGTCCGCTAAAATGAATTAGATCAAGGAGTGACGACGAGATCGTAGCCATAGCTACCTCAAGGAGGAACGACGATGATATAATTCATTTTAGCAACAACCCAAAGGGATACAACCAATTTTGCCTATGACATCGTTGCTCGTCGGAAAGGTAGCAAGCTACGATTTCCTTCTCGCTCCTTGTCCTAGCCAAAATTGGCTAGTATCGCGTTGGGAATTGTTATTAAGATAGGTTCTTATGAATTTTTCAATTAAAACTTTAATTGCTGTCGGCTTGGTATTGGGTGCGTCTTTTTTAGCAAAAAACAGCTCTATTTTTTTATTCAGCAATCCAGAAGTCAGAGTTCCTAAGGAAATTTTAGCCGGGCAAAATTTTATTCTTGTAGCCAATCAGGCTGGCATAGCAACCACTACCGCAAATAAAATTTTAGAAGAAACAAAAAAAATTTATGATCTTTCTCAAATTTCTGCCGGCAAAGATCTGACTTTTATTTATGATAAAAATTCCGGAAATTTAAAAGAGCTTAGATATGAAATCGATAAAGAAAATGAATTGAGGATTAAAAATAATTCTACTACTACAATTGATCATTGGGTAGCGGAAAAATTACCGATTGAATATAAAGTAATTATTGCCGAGGCAAAAGGCACTATAGAAAATTCGCTTTACGAAACAATTGTTTCCCAGAATTTGGATCAGCGCCTTGCTTTGGCTTTAGCGGAGATGTTTGCCTGGCAAATTGATTTTGCCACTCAAATACAAAAAGGGGATAGTTTTAAGGTGATTTATGAAAAAAAATATCGGGGCGACACATACGACCATCCGGGAAAAATTTTAGCGACGGAATTTATAAATAGTGGTGAGCGTTTCCAGGGTTTTTATTTTAACCCCGTTAGAGACCGCGAGGGCTCGCAGCGCGCCTCTGTCTCTAACGGGGTTAAAGGCGATAAAACTAAGGAGGGGTATTATGATGAGGCTGGCAATTCTTTGCAAAAAGTATTTTTAAAGGCTCCGCTTCAATATAAATATGTCAGTTCGGGATTCAGCTACAGCAGATTTAATCCGATTTTACAGGTATATACTAAGCATCGGGGGATTGATTATGCAGCTGCTTTTGGAACTCCAGCAGTAGCGGTTGGTGACGGCACTGTAGTTCAGGCCGGATGGAATGGGGAATATGGAATTTCTGTGAAAGTTCGGCATAATGAGACTTACACTACTGTTTATGGGCATTTTTCCAGTCTGGCTAAGGGTATCCGGGTTGGAGCGAAAGTCCGCCAGGGCCAGATTATTGGCTATGTTGGTTCTACTGGATTATCCACCGGCCCGCATCTTCATTATGAAATGCATAAATTTGGCTCTTTTATAAATCCGTTCACTGAAAAAATTCCGGCCGGAGAGCCGATTAAAGATGAAGATCGCTCAGCTTTCCAGGTGGTATTGGATAAATATACAAAAAATTTAGATAAAATTTGACAATAACTGATTCCGGCTCTAGAATTTTACTAGTTCATTCAAATTTATTTTTTAGGATTTATTATGGAGATTGTCCTAAAAGCGGTCGGAGTACGGGGCTGTAACGGATATAAATTTGAAATTTCAAAAATTTATACCGGCCTAACTCCGAAAGATTCCTTGAAAGATTCCGGCCTTACTGAGCCAGAGATGTATCAGAAAGTTTTGGAAATTTTGGAAGAAGAGGGCTTATTGGGTATCCGCCCCGGTAAGACTCTTTGGTTATTATCAGTATTTTTTTATAAAGATTTAAAGGATGAATCGAGCCGAGAATTGATTGCTATTGAGGCGACCTCCTTGATAGCTAAATCTAAGATTACTAGAGAAGACATAGATAAGATTAATAGGCGTGCTAAGGAAATAGTTTTTGAATACAAATTCCCCTTAAAATAAGGGGAATTTTACTTATCCACAGGGTATAAATTAGGTATTAAGTTATAATAAACGTAACGTCTACTATATTATATTAACTCTAGTGTAGGCGTTAATAATGCCTAAAAAGCAAATAATTTTTTGTTATAGGAATTTTATCAGGCTAGCATCGTTTAGTCTTATATTTTTGTTTTCTTTTTCTAATGTTTTCGCTGTTTCCGGCATACCGACGATTTTAAGCTATCAAGGCAGATTAACCAATTCAAGCGGGGATTTGGTTACGGGAACCTATTATTTCAAGTTTTCTATTTGGGATAATCCGACGATTAATACAGGTAATCAATTATGGCCGTCTACTGCTCATTCGGTTTCAGCAACAGTTAGGTCGGGGGTCTTTAATGTAAACATCGGAGATACAGCAAATGGTTTCCCCGATCCGTTAAATTATAATTTTAATACTAACAATACAGTTTATCTTCAAGTTGAAGTTTCTTCGACGGATTCTGGTTTTGAAAAATTATCTCCGCGCCAACAAATTACTTCCGCCGCCTTTGCCCAAATTGCCGGAGCAGTCAGCGGAACATCCACGCCATCATCTTTTGGAACAACAACTCCGATTGGAAATTCTGTTGTAACAATTGAAGCGTCATCATCAAATGCAATTCCACTTTCCATCCGCGGAGCATTAAATCAAATAAATAATCTTTTACAAATCCAAGATTCTACTTCCGCCAATCTTTTATATTTAAATTCCTCCGGCGCGCTTTTTGCCTCCTCAACTTTGCAAGTAACCGGCACTTCTGTTTTTTACAGCAACTTAGGAATTGGTACTTCTACCCCTGGTTCATTACTCGCAGTTCAGGGCAATGCTTTAATTTCTGGAAATTTAAATGTTGCTAATATTACTGCTACTGGGACTTTAACGGTTTCCGGATCAGCCACTTCCACTTTCGCCGGAGGAGTCTCGGCCACCAATTTGAATCTCACCGGTAGCATGGCTACTTCTACTTTTTCCAACGGCATCCAATTCAAAGGCGGCTCTCTCCAATTACTCCAAACTGGTTGTAATGGTGCAAGTGTTTTGGAAACAGATGCTAACGGAAATATCCAGTGCGGCGCGGATGCTGGTGGATCGGGGGCCGATACTAATGCAGTTAATACTTGGTCTGCTCTTCAAACGTTTTCAGCTGGAATTCTTTCTACTGCTTCTTCTACTTTTTCAAATAATTTAAATATTAGCGGTCCACTTTCCGCCTCTTCTACTTTAAATGTCGGAGGCTTAGCCAATCTTTCCGGATTTATTTCTTCGGCGTCTTCCACGGTGGCCGGATCTTTGCAGGTGAGCGGAGTTTTGCAAGCTTCTTCCACGCTCACCGCCAACAAAATATTATCTGCCGGTTCCGGCACTTCCACTT